>NZ_JAZHPY010000100.1:0-3372 GCF_036711655.1 Wolbachia endosymbiont of Pentidionis agamae
TTTACATTTTAAAAATGAAAAATGTAGTATATTAAATACAAGTAAGGCTAATTTGGTAATGCAATCAACTTCAGAACATAAATTTTATGGCAAGTTTACAGAATACAAACAAATTATTTTAAATAGCAGTATATTATCACTTATTAGTAAAGTTAAGAAATTAAGACCTATTAGGCAAGAATATAAACCGTGGGGTTTTTATAAAGTAGTTTTAATACGTCCAGGTTTTTTAATAAAATATCTGATAGTTAACCCATTAAGTTGTACCTCGAAGCAGATTCATCAGTATAGAGAAGAACACATAATAGTGATATCTGGAGTAGGCATAATAAGCCTACAAAGTGAAGTTAATATTGTTAAACGAAATCATACAATAACAATTCCAAAACATGCAGTTCATAGAATTGAAAATAGAAGTGGACAAATACCATTAGAGATCGTTGAAATTCAAGTAGGTTCGTACTTATCTGAAAGTGATATAATCAGATTAGAAGATATCTATTGTAGGGTACATTCTAATAAGTAATTATTACTGCTTACTTATTATGTAAATTTCTCATCCTTGACATGTAGAGGTAGAAACAAAACAACTAAGTTATGCAATACTAATTCCTTTAACAGCTTTATTACTATTTCTTTTACTATTTTCTCTGGAGGAAGAAGCAACACCTTATACCTGTATTTTGGCTATTCGAACGAAGCTACACTCACTCATACTAAAACTTACAACCATGCTTCTTTCAAGTAAATCTAGAGATTAGAAAGTAAAGAAGCTAGTTGAAAGTCCAAGTAAAAAGGTCCTTTGCAAGAGGTGAAAAGTATGACCTCTGCTTTTTAAAAAGAGTCAGACATTCCACACCACAAATTCTCTTAAAGAAAAGGTTACACCCAAGCTACCTAGTTTAGCAATCCCGTATAAAATACTGCTGACAATAATGTGTTTATTAATAAAAATTGTGCCTATTACCCCTTGGATAATTACCACTATTATTTTCCTTAGAATAATTTCTATCCCTACTACCTGTACGCAAACCTTTTCTACCATTAAACCCACTTCTTTCATTAAATCCACTTCTTTTATTTAAAGGACTACCCCTATAATTTGAATTTTTTTGTGGTGTATATAGCTCACCTTCAAACAATTCTCCTGTTTCTTGATCAACTTTACGTCTAGATAACTTTATATAACCTCGTTCAAACCCTATGACTAAAGCTTTAATGATGTCTCCACAACTTAGTATTTCATCTATAGATTCAATATGTTCATTAGCTATTTCACTAATATGAATCAACCCTCTTTTTCCATTAGAAAGCTCAACTATTACAGTAGACTTACCTACTTCAATAATTTTTACAGTACATAATGAACCTTCTCTTATTTCTGTAATAGAATCAAACACCATACTTCTTGCCAACTCAGATTCAGTATCGTTTGTAGCAAAAATGCTTACCTTCCCATCATCATCTATCTCTACTTTGCTATTACTTTGCTCACATATATAACGTATATTTTTCCCTTTACTTCCTATAACATTAGAAATTTTACCCTTATCTATATAAAATGACAATACCTTAGGGGCATGATCCTTTATACTGCTATTGTGATTTGAAATGACACTATTCATTATATTAAGGATATGTAATCTACCTTCTCTAGCCTGCATTAAAGACTCTCGAATAACCTTAAAACTTATACCAGAAATCTTCATGTCCATTTGTAATGCAGTAATTCCTACGCTTGTGCCTGCTACCTTAAAATCCATATCTCCTAAATAATCTTCTTCACCTAAGATATCAGAAAGCACCATATAGTCATCATCCTTGCCACCTATGAGACCCATAGCAATTCCAGCAACTTGAGCCTTGATTGGAACACCAGTATCCATTAAAGCAAGAGAAGCAGCACACACCGTTGCCATTGAAGAAGACCCATCTGATTCCATAATTTCAGATACTACCCTGATCGTATAAGGAAAGTCTGACTTATCCGGTAAAACAGGATAAATTGCTTTCCAAGCTAATTTACCATGGCCAATTTCTCTTCTTCCAGGTGCACGTGTAGTAGAAATTTCTCCTATAGCAAAAGAAGGGAAATTGTAGTGTAACATAAAGTGCTCACGCCCACCATCAATATCATCAATAACTTGCTCATCTTGTACAGTACCAAGAGCAGTAACAGCCAAAGCTTGAGTATGACCCCTTGTAAAGAGAGAAGAACCATGAGTTTTATGCAAAATATCAACTTCTGCTTCTATAGGACGTATATCATTATATTTACGACCATCTATCCTTATGCCATTCTTTTTAATATTCTTGCAAACCAGTGACTTTTCAAAACCTTTCAGTGCATAAGCAACTAGTTGTTCATCTTTCCCTTTTTCTCTGAAATGTGATATGATCTTGCCCCTTAAATCTTCTAAAGCTCGGGTACGTTCCTTTTTATTCTCTTTTGAATATGCTTCTTTAAAATCCTGAGAACTTTTTTCAAACTCCTCAGTAAAACTTGTCATATCTGATGGAGTAAAGACTCCAGAATTGTTTCCAGTACATTGAATAAAATCTTCCATAAAAGCTAATACAGACTGCAAGCTTTCATGACCAAATTTCATAGCATCAAGCATACCCTCTTCAGAAAATTCATGTGCTTGAGACTCAACCATAAAAATAGAATCCTTGTCACTAGATAAAAATAGATCTAAAACACTCTCTTTAACCTCATGCGCAAGAGGATTAAGAACATAGTTATTATTTTCATCGCAACCAACCATTACCCCAGCTACCAATGACCTCAAAGGAATACCTGAGATAGCAAGAGCAACAACAGCACCAATTAAAGCTGGTACTTCAGGTACATTAGCCAAATCGTACGTTAATAAATTACATACTACACTCACATCATCATTAAAACCATCATGAAAAATTGGCCTTATACTTCTATCTACTAATCTAGAAATTAAAGTCTCCCTTTCAGATGGTTTGCCTTCTCTTTTAAAGAAACCACCAGGAATTTTACCTACAGAATAGCTTTTCGCAATAAATTGTACATTTAGTGGTAAAAAATCAATATACTCATCTTTTCTTTTATGTACAACAGTCGCTAAAATAGAAGTACCGCCATAACTTACCACTACTGAACCATTAGCTTGACGTGCCATCTTACCGGTCTCTATTACTAAAGAGCGATTAGCCCACTCCATAGATTTATTTATAACTTTAAACATATAAAACCTTTACTATTTTCTAATACCTAATTTCTCTATAAACTTTTGATAGACTTCATAACCAAACTTACTCTTTATATAATTTAAAAGCCTACGCCTCTTACTTATCAACCTAAATAAACCATACCTGGAATGATGATCTTTCTTATGC
>NZ_JAZHPY010000101.1:0-3246 GCF_036711655.1 Wolbachia endosymbiont of Pentidionis agamae
AGTAAAAAAAGGTATGAAGAATACTTTAATGTCGCTAAGATCTTCTGAAAAAGAGGTCTATTATCTTAGAGCTCACCATATTTCCCTCATTTTTTTTGTAATTTGCATCAAGGAGTATCTAAAGTACGGTTCTAAATAGTAAATTTCTTGACTTAATTATTAAATTATATGTAATATAACTATATTATTTAATAAAAGAAAAATTTATGAATGAAAACAAATTATCAAATTACTTTTTCAATGGATACAAAGAAAATTTGGTCTGACATTTCCTAAGCTATACCAAGAAAGAATATTTAATTGGAGAGAAAGAGAACTGGAGAGAAATATTTATTTAGTTGTAAATAGCAGTGGTTTCACTCGAAAGCAATTAAAAAATTTAACTCAAGAGTTAGCAAAAAACAAAATCACTGTTATAGATTTTAATACATTAAATCTTAAACGACATGATTTTACAATTCCAATAGGTGAACGTGAAATTAAAGTTTCTGATTACTATATGGATATGTATAGTCATAATTTTGAAAGGATGCAAGATGTTCTTAAAAGAATATGCTTTGATATAGAGATAGAGTTGATGCGGCACTTAATGTTAACACAAGTTAAAGAAATAACTGAAGGAAATGAAGCTATATACTTAGATATGGATAAGCTTCCGACAAAAGATGGTAAGCAAGTTGGTGAAGCTACTATGCCATTTGGTATACTTTTTGGTGATGGACCGTCTTCTATTATTGCTATTAATAACCCCAAAAATGAAATATTAGTAAGTATTATTGATGAAGTTAAAAATAAATTATCTAAAAAACAATACCTAACTCCAAGAAATCTTATTGGATGTATGTTTTGTAATGCTACATCAAATTCGTTATCATCAAAGCTTAATACTCATAATATAAGTAGTTGCGATGCATCTCACAATAGCATAAATATAGATGAAAGTCAAAGTACAGTATATCAAAGCTGGATTAAAGCAAACAAAAAGAACTTATATACAACAAATGAACTGAAACAGAAAGAGCTAGATATTAAAAAAGATATAATACCTACGAACTGGAAAAATGCTATTTCAGAAAATGCAATTCCTCTACCATGGAAAGATTCTACTTTAAATCCAAAAACACAATTAGAAGCAGCAGCTTTAGAATCCGCAATGCGACAAGGAGGAAATATGCAACATGCTATATAAAATCTTAAAGTTAAAGTAAATTCTTATAGGATTACTTTACTAGAGACTAAACAAGCAGTCAATTTTAAGTAACTGTAAAATTGACTGCTTGTACTCTTTTAGGTAGGATTAAAATATTTATAATAAGAAGTTATGTCTATACCAATAACAGTTGCATATGGCGACGGAATAGGATCAGAAATAATGGAGGCAGTTTTATCTATACTTAGTGAAGCAAGTGCAAAAATCTCAATAGAGGTTATTGAAATAGGTGAACGTGTTTACAATAAAGAGTGGCTTCACGGAATTGCTCCAAGCGGCTTAGAATCTATTGAAAGAACAAAGATACTGCTTAAATCGCCTACTACTACCCCACAAGGTAAAGGTCATAAGAGTCTTAATGTACTACTAAGAAAAAAATTTGGACTATATGCAAATGTGAGACCTTGCACATCATATTTTCCTATTATAGGTAATAAATTTGGTAAATTTAATATTGTTATAGTGCGTGAAAATGAAGAAGATGTATATACTGGTATAGAATACAGACTAACGAGTGATTCTTATCAATGTACAAAAATTATAACGAAATCTGGTTCAGAAAAAATATGCAGATATGCTTTTGAATATGCAAAAAAACATAGTAGAAACAAAGTAACTTGCCTGACTAAAGATAACATTATGAAAATGACTGATGGTACTTTTCATAGAGCATTTAATGCTATTGCAAAAAATTACCATGATATAGAATCAGAACATTACATAGTTGATATCGGCATGGCAAAGGTTGCATCAGATCCAAAGAATTTTGATGTTATAGTCACGGAAAATTTATATGGTGATATACTATCAGACATAGTAGCCCAAATTTCTGGGTCTATTGGGCTTGCAGGAAGTAGTAATATTGGTAATGAATATGCAATGTTTGAGGCTGTTCATGGTTCTGCTCCTGATATTGCAGAAAAAAATATTGCTAATCCTTCTGGTCTTTTAAATGCTGCAATTCAGATGTTAATGCATATAGGTCAAACAAATACTGCAAAGATCGTTTATGATGCATGGCTTAAAACTCTAGAAGATGGTTTACATACTGCTGATTTGTACAATAAAAAAACAAGTAAAGTAAAAGTTACAACTTCTGAATTTGCGGAAGCAGTAATGGGTAATTTAGGTAAAAAACCAGAAATACTCTCTGAGCTTGTAGTCGATAATGTTACGTATGATAAAATAACTAATAACATTCAAACTGGTTGCGTGATAGATTATAAAGTTAAAAATCTTGTAGGTAGTGATATAACTATTGCATGGGATAATGAAAGCAATGTTGATCAATTAGTTAATTTATTTAAATTATCTAAAATCCAAGTTATATCAATCTATGCAAAGGGACTGTTAGTCTGGCCTGGAAATTCAATATACTCGAGTGATCAAATAACTTGCAGGTTCATGCAAATAAATGAAAAAGAAGATATTAGCAGCAGCGATATAAATGATATACTTGTTGAACTTGAAGAGAATAACTTCGATGTTGTAAAAATGGAGAAATTATATTTTTATGATGGGGAAGAAGGTTTTTTCTCTTAAAAACACAAATATTTATTTTTTCTTAAGAAGAGTGTATGGGGTAGAAAATATTGCTTCCGCAGTTTCGCCGTTACCATTATAATAAAGAAAATCAAGTAAAAATTTCAAGAATTTAATTCAAAAACATTCAGTTTACGCTGAATATCCAACTCTTTTACAGAAATTTAATTAAAATTTTAAAAAAATACTTGAGATATTTACTAGTATAGTATATAATATAATTAATATAGGTAAATTTTATGCGTGAAATTAATAAACAATTATTTGAAGCAATTCAAGACAATGATTCAACACTAATGAATACATTGATTAAAGAAGGGGCTAATGTTAATGCAAAAGATGAAAATGGATTGACTCCTTTACATCAGGCTGCTCGAGGTGGGCATACAGCAGTTGTAGAAATTTTACTAAAAAATATAGATGATGTTAATGCTACTAATAGATGGAATTACACTCCTTTATATGTTGCAAAAGGTTTAGAAACCAAAAAATTA
>NZ_JAZHPY010000102.1:0-3105 GCF_036711655.1 Wolbachia endosymbiont of Pentidionis agamae
TGCTTTTGGATTTCTTTTTGCATTTTCTAAAGCATCTCTATTCGAGGTCAAGTATTCTTTATAATACTGCTCTAATTTACTATCAGTTATTAACTGTATTTGTTTTTCAAAATTGTCACCTGGCATATTTTACTCCAATATATACTTAATACTATTTTAGTATTTTATCTTTGTTATTATTTTGTAGTTTAATAAAATTTTAAGAATTTACGCAGAATCCCTGGAATTTGATTTATAGTATAATGAGACATAATTCACTTTTTCTCAAGATATTCTTAATAGAATATCTAAAAAAATTTAGGTAGTTAAGTATAATAGTGATCATACATTTCTATTGGTGACGTGCTAACAATTCCTCTTTACCAAAATATCATGTACCTTCTGCAATCTTCAGCTGTTACATTACCTAAAATAATAGTTGTATACTCAAGGCAACAAACCTTCAGTTTTTTATTTTGATATTACATACTTAAGTTCCTTGTTTTGTATATATCTCTTTTGTAAGATAATTTAAAGCAGCTGCAGTGATAAGTATTACAAAAATAATAAAAAAAGCATGTTTGTGATTCTTAGATAATAAAGCTAAAATATATACTATTATTCCACTTCCAACAAACATTATGCCATTTATAATTGATGATGTTGTACTTATATATTCTCGCCTTACTAAATCACTACCAACAGTAAAATTTAACATATGTCCACCAGAAGCAAAACCAAATATGAACATGCATATGTACGCAGCAATAATTGTTTTGCTATAAATCAAAATAATAATTGAGATTCCTTGTATAACAGCAAAAATAGAAATTACATCACGTCTATTTTTAAATAATCTTGAGATTTGATCTGTAACTGGAGCTCCTACTGCAAGCCCAAACCATAAAATAGCAGTAGCGACTCCTGATTGCATTGAATTAAATCCATGATCACTTAATAACCGTGGTCCCCATAAGGTATTTAGTGCTAGAAATGTTCCAAAGGTTGCTGCACCAACTACAGAAGTGATCCAAATGTCTCTTATTCTTAATACCATAAGTATTGAATCTATTATTGCCACTAGTGTGTCATAGAGCTTATTATGCTTCTCCTCTTTAAATTCTGACATATTTAAGCAAAAGAATACTAGAGCAAGTGTAAAAATACCATATATTATTACTCCTATAATTAAGTGCTTCCAATATATCTTCATTGAAATCAAGGTAATAAATAGAATTTGGCTGCCAAATGCAGCAAGGCTTGAAATTGTTTGTACAAAAGAAAATATTAATCCAAATTTTTTTATTGGAAAACATATGCTACTAAAATATGCAGCACCAACAAAACCGAAAGATGCTCCAACTGCAAGTAATACCTGGGATAAGATAATGGAAATAAAGCTTGCACTATTAATTAATAAAATAAATCCTAAGATGATAGCGATTATTGAAAAAAAATAGACTTTTCGACTAGAGATAATACTAAATGTAGTTCCACTAAAAAGTTGAAAAACAGCAAAAATCCATGTGTATATAGAATTTGCAAGAGCAATTTGCGTAGATGTTAAGTGAAGTTCTTTTTCTAGTGGTATACTAATAAAAGTATATAATACTTGCATATTACTCAATATCACTACAAGGTTGCTAATTAACCAAGCCCTAAAATTCATGTATACTTTATTATACTTTTTACTCAATAGAATTTAGATAGGAATGAAGAAATTAGCAAATTCTTTTAAACATTTTTATATCATTTTCAAATATTCACATGCATTAAACCTCTTTCGAAACCTACAACTTCAAATTCATATCATGTACTATTAAAGTTGATTATGCTATGGTTGTTGAATGTTCTCCTACCAGCTCAATATAAGAATCTCCAAACGTATTATCAGGATTAGCATAATATGTAACACAAGCTGTAATGAGAGCTGCAGGTATCCCAACGTTAAGTGTTACACCAATTGTAGGTAATAATTCAAACCCTATAGCAGCACAGACTACACATGTTGCAATCGAATGAACTGCAAGAGATAGGGAGCTATACTCTATTACTTTTGCATTGTGATTCTGTTTTTCTTGCACATTAAGTGCATAACGTCTTGCTAACCCTTTTCTACATTGCATTTCTATTCGGTCTCCATATATAGGAAAATCTTTGCTTAACTCGAGTGATTCTACACATTTTTTAATGTCATTCCTTATTTTAGGATGTTTAAAAAATCCTGCCAATTTATCTAAATCCTTCTCTACCAATATTTTATAAAGTGAAATCTCTGTTTCTCTATATTCTCCTGTATTTTCACCTGTCTTTTTATCTTTATATTTATATTGACATACAAATTTTGTGTCTTTTAGCTTTTGTAACTCCTTTGCTTTTTTCCACTGCTTTCTTATGTCAGATGCATGATAACTCTTTTCTAAGATCTTATTTTCAGCATAACTAACTAATTTATCTAAATTTTTCTCTTCTAAAATGTCGTATACTGTAACTTCTGTGTTTTCAATTTTTGTCTTTTTGAGCCTTTTTAATTCTTCTATGCATTGTGCATAATAAGAATTTAGGTAATGATCATTTTTTATAATTTTTTCGCTTTTCTTAAATTCCTCATTACTCACAATATCTGGATTAGAAATTTCTAATTTTGTAATACACTTCTTCATAAATAATCTTCTGATTTTTAAATCTTTTGTAATAGAGAGAGGAGTTTCACCATCCTTATTAGTACCATCAACATCAGCTTCATTTTTTAGTAGAAGATCTGCAACTTCTATATGACCATTTTGAGCAGCAAGATGTAAAGCAGTCATTTCATACTCATCCTTTGCATTCACATCAGCTCCATTTTTAATCAACTTCTCAATTTCTATTAAATTAATATTGCAAATTGTTTTAATTGCTTTAAATAATCGTTTGTTAATTTTTTTCATAAAACTTACCTTTATTAATTATATAATATACTATAATAGTAAACATCTCAAGTACTTTTTTAAAATTTTAATTAAATTTATTTTTTTTATAAAAAAGATAGAATATAATGAATATTCTGAAATTAAAATTCTTAAGATTTTTACTTGATTTTCTATATTATAATGGTAATGGCGAAACTGCGGAAGCAAAAATTTT
>NZ_JAZHPY010000103.1:0-2930 GCF_036711655.1 Wolbachia endosymbiont of Pentidionis agamae
ATTCATTATTTTCCTCTTACAAAATTATATTTATAGGTAAATTGTATTTTTCATTTGTTAAAAATGACTTAATTCATGAATTTATTAAAATTAAAAATAATTTAATTAATATTAAAAATTTTGTTCTTCGGTATTTCTCTTAATTATTTTTACAAATTTAAGATTCTTAGGGAAAATAGACCTTTTTCAAATTTATAAAATACAAAAAAATAGAAGAGCTAGAGAGAGAAAAGTTCTCGCATTTTATTTATGTAAAAGCAACATTTGAGAGGATTATAGGATGAGAGTTAGTAGGTATGGTTACAGATATGATATACAGATAAGGAGTCATTATTGTATGGTTACATTGTAAAACAACAATAGTAGTAATAGAGCAATACAAAAGGGAGCATTTAGCACTATAACATCAATGCAAAAATTACTTAATAACCACGGTTGCAGATTACTGCGTGAAATAAATCAGTAAAATTCTGGCCTTTTTAGGCTATATAGAGTAAGAAACTAATGTAGAAAGAATATGCACAAGAAATTTATCAGAGATCTGTATCTATTATGCTCGATCTCAAACTTGTTTTAAGCAATTAAAGACCGTTTCTATAATCAATTTTTCCTGAGCAAAATCTTATCTTTCATCGAAATTAGTGTGTTTTTTGTACCTTTTTTCACTTTAGTCACGAGTTTTAGGCCTCTATCAAAAAGTTTTTCAAAGAGCTCCTTCTTGATACAGCCTTTATCACTAAAAAAAAAATTTCTTAGTCAAATCTAGCCAAGGTATCACTTACCTTTGATCAGTATAACTACTTGAATTTTACCAATTTCATTAATTATCAAGTGCAATTTAAAGCAAAAAACCAGCCATCTAATCGTGCAAATTTTTATAATTCCTTTGAAAATCTTGTTTATGAAATTTCTGTTGCTTACAGAACAATTGCAAAAGCAATGCTAAATACCACAAAACCATAGATTTTAATGCGATAAACCTATGGTGGAGTTTGGACTCTGATTTATATGATTATTGAAGATAAAAAGCTTTAAAATTTTTGCATAAAGATTTATGATAAAGCATGGTAAGTATTTCTTATGCAGTAACAGTCTGGTTGGTTTTTGTAACTTGACAGGACGCAAATTTTTGTTTATAGCCTTGCAAAGATCATTCTACAAAGCAAAATAATTTGGTAGTTCTTTTATGATATGCACCCGAGTTTATTCTCTTTTCCTTACTTTTTTACTGTTTTCTAAGTCACAATTGAGATTTTGAAGACCAACAAATCGTGTTTCTACCTTTTAAAAAAGATGTGCAAATGATCTTTTTGCTATTTTTTTCGTAATAACTTATGTTTTGATACTGCGCTTTTTCCTGAAAAAATCGTTTTTGCTTTTTTGGGGAAGTTCTATTGAATGTTACTTAAGTTCATCACCATTAATCGAAGAAACTCCTCTCTTTTTAACCTCCTATATACTGATGAAAGACGTTCTATTGCCGAAGTAGACGTAAATGTTTGTTTGGTATTCAACTTGACAGCTTGAATTTGGAGTTGTCTATATCTGTATTTTAAAAATTCAATATTTTATATTAAGTAGATGTTAACACTACCTAACGTGTTAGTAGCCATATGGGCTTTCAGAATTGTGGTAAAATCGTTACAAGTAAATTGTTTCATCAAAAGAAAAAAGATTTACTAAAGAAAAGTTTTTGCTATCTTTACACTACTGTCTCTGTAACTTGGAAACATAATACTAAAACAATGAGAATCATTTTCATGGGATCACCGGAATTTGCTTTAACTCCATTAGATTCATTACTAAAATCAAAACATGAAGTAATTGCAGTTTATACAAGAACTCCAAAGCCTTCAGGACGTGGAAAAAAAAATACAAAAACACCTGTCCACATTGCATCTGAGAGAAATAATTTAAAAGTTTATATTCCGTCTTCTTTAAATTCTGTGAAAGAACAAGAAATATTAAGAAATCTAAAACCTGATGTAATAGTTGTTACAGCTTACGGACTTTTTCTACCAAAAAAAGTCTTAGATATCCCTAAGTATGGATGTATTAATATTCACCCATCTCTTTTGCCAAGGTGGCGTGGTGCAGCACCTATACAACATGCAATTTTAGCAGGCGATGAAGAAACTGGAGTGAGTATAATGCAAATGAATGAAATGCTTGATGCTGGAGATATTTTAAAGCAGGATAAGATTCATCTTGAAAAAGATTATAATTATAGCATGTTACATGACAAATTATCTAAGCTAGGAAGCAAGCTACTTATTGAAGTACTAGACGATATTGCAAATGTATCTCCTATTTTCCAAGAAGAAAATGGCGTATGTTACGCAAGCAAAATTTCTGACTATAAAATATATATAACTGATACTTGTGAAAGTGCTTGCAGAAAAGTAAAAGCTTTATATCCAAAAGCATTTTTTAACTTGGAAGGAAAGAGAATAAGAATACTTGATGCTAGTTGTATTTCATGTAATATTAATAGTGAAGAGAATATTGGCGCTATTATTAATAACTCTATGCATATAAGATTACATCAAGATATCTTTATACCAAAAATTGTACAAATAGAAGGCAAAAAGCCTTGTGATATCGAGAGTTTTATTCGTGGTTTAAAATTTAATTTAAAAGGTAAGGTTATAACTTGAATACAGTTCTTTGTATTTTGAAATTATTATAATTATGAATTTTACTATTGCTACTTTTTACCATTTTGTAAATCTTTTTAATTATTACGATATGAAGAGTGAAATAAAAAATGTATGTGATAACTTGAAGTTAAAGGGTACAGTACTTCTTGCAGAAGAAGGCATCAATGCCACAATTTCTGGGGAAAGAAATGCAATAAATAAATTTTTTCAGTTTTTGCAATTAGATTGTAGATTTAAAGATGTGAAGTGGTCAGAAACTTCAGCAGAGTA
>NZ_JAZHPY010000104.1:0-2876 GCF_036711655.1 Wolbachia endosymbiont of Pentidionis agamae
GAGTTTTTCTACATGTTCTATGTATGAGATAGTTTTTTCTAAATCTATATCATCCCAACCTTCAATTTGATCTTCACCAGATTGATAATTAAATTTTTCATCACTCGTAGGTACAGTGTTATTATTATCATCTCTACCATCATTTATGTTTGATTTTAATTCTTCTAATCTTTTCATACCTTCCTCATTCACATATAAACTAGCTAATTATATACCTTTTCATACCTATTAATCAAGTTAATTAATAAATTAATGACTGGAGTCAAAGTTACAATTAATAATTTATTAGTAAATTTAGTGAATTTGTTTCATTCCAGTAAAAATATAATAGCAGCATGACCATACTGATAATGCTGCAGCAATCCACAAACAAAATTCTCCTATATTCTGAATAATGTTAGAATTATTCATTATTAATAACACAACTGCTGTTATTTGGAAAAATGTTTTAAATTTTCCTACTTTACTTACTGGAATGTTAATGTGCATAGCTATTAAAAATTCTCGTAATCCAGAAACTAATATTTCCCTGCATACTATTATAATTGATGGCAAGATTGTAAAGTCATTTATTTTTTGCCTATAAATAAGCATAATTATCGTTGCTACTATAATTAGCTTATCTGCTATTGGGTCAAATAATCTACCAAATTTTGATTGCACTCGCCATGTGCGTGCAAGATAACCATCAAAAAAATCTGTAATACATGCAAAAATGAAGATTGATATTGTTATCCGATCTGCATATTTATTTTCTATGTAAAAACTTAATATGATTGCTGGTATCGTAAGCGCTCTAGAAACTGTAAGTAAATTAGGCAATTTTTTTTTGAACATTGCTCTTCTACTCTTAATTGCATATTTTTAATCATAATGAAATATTAAGTGGTATACAAGTAAGATACTATATCTTTTTAAATAAAATTATACTTTAAATCTAATGATTAAGAATCTTGTTTTTCAAGAAAAAAAGAAACCTTAAATGTAAAATCAATAGGTAATGATATTTTTAACTGCTTTATTCTGTATAGCAAGAATCTGTGTGAAAATTGCATAGAATGGAGTTTAATTTTATGGTATGCATCATAGTAACACAAGAGAAATCAACTCCAATTACAACATAAACAAATAGCATAAATGATGAAGTTACACTAAAGATTATTCAAAGCCCAAATCTACTTTTGCCATTTAAAGCATTTATCTTGAATTGAGTAACCCACGCTTTACACAATTTATGTTTGGTAGTCCATATCCTTAGATTAGCACTTTAGTATAACAACTTCAGTATAAACTACAAACATGGCTTTGCATTTCACACATTAAATGGATATGATTAATATCATTGCTAAAATACTCCTATTGTAATATTTTTCCTTTATTAGCTAAACTTTCACATATCACAAGTTAACATTGTAGTAGTTGTAGATCATTGTCACTTTTCTTCACTACTCATTCCCAATGCACGTTTATAGACATCAAGTAGTGTTTCTTGATTTTCCCTATCATCACTATCCATCTTTCTTAATTTTATGATTTGTTTCATAATTTTTGTATTGAAACCTTCATTAGCCGCTTTAGTGTAGATATCACGTATATGATCTTGAACGTCTTTTCTTTCTTGTTCAAGCTTTTCAATTCTTTCTATATAAGATCTTAATTCTTCTGCTGTTATATTTTGTATCATAAATCTCCTTTTATTTATTATCAATTTTTACTTGAATATTTGTAATAATATTTTTTTCTTTCTTTAGAATTTTAAAACGAAATCCATATAGAGAAAATTCTTCTTCTTCATTTGGAATACGCTCTATATCATTAACAATCATACCTGCAAGAGTAGAAGCTTCCTCATTTGGAAGATTCCAGTGCAACTCTCTATTAATATCTCTAATGTTTACTTCTCCGTTAATATTATACACTGTATCAGATATTTTCTTTATTAAATCTTCAGTAACTAGATCATGTTCATCAGAAATATCACCTACTATTTCTTCAAGTATATCTTCCAAAGTTACTATTCCTTGCAGTGCACCATATTCATCCACAACAAGCGCAAAATGCCTTCTATTTTTACGAAAATTATGAAGTTGTACACTTAAAGGAGTGCTTTCTGGTACAAACCAAGGTTTTAGCATCACCTTCGTAATATCAATTTTTTCTAAGTTGTTGTTTTCTCTCCGCAAAGCATTAACTAGATCTTTCGCATGGATTATACCAACTATGTTATCTGGTTCCGTGCTCCACAATGGTATCCTACTATGATTACTAGTTAAAATATTTTTTACTAAATCCTCTTTACTTTGCTCTATATTAAGAGCAAATAAATTCTTTCTATGCGTCATGATTTGTGATATTTCAGTTTCAGCTAAATCTAGTATACTGCTTAGCATATTAAGATCTTCCTGCAACATTGTCCCTTCACTACGATGCAAGGTAATCATATTACGCATTGCATCTGCTGCTGAAATCACTTCTTTGTCTTTATGTAGTCCGCATAATTTTAAAATACCATTGACAATAAATTGAATACCTATTGTTACAGGAGAAAAGATTTTTACGCAAAGTAATAAAAAGTAAGAAAAAAATAATGCTACTTTTTCAGGGTTCTGAATTGAATAAGTTTTCGGTAATACTTCGCAAAATAATAAGATACAACAGGACATTATTAACGTTGATACAAATACTCCCCCACTACCAAAAAATTTTATGAATATTACTGTTGATAATACAGAAGAAGCTATATTGATTACTGTATTTAAAAGCAGTATGGTCCCTATAGTCAATTCTTTTCTATGTAATAAATAATTTATTATCTTAGCTTTCTTATTACAATGAAGCTTTAGTTTATTTATTTGAGACCTGCTCACCGAAATTAA
>NZ_JAZHPY010000105.1:0-2851 GCF_036711655.1 Wolbachia endosymbiont of Pentidionis agamae
ATGCAGTCACAAAAGCCCTCTATTTCCAAGGTTTACTTTACAACGTAATCCATAATTGGGGTTTCTCAATATCTTTGAAGACTCAAAAATCGTGCTTTCTATCGTTCAAAAAAGTATCTTCTATCCATTGAATATTTCTGTAACAGTCAGCTTTCATGAAAATATGTCCAACATTAAACTTCTCTCCTTTGAGCCTGCTTGTTTTTCATATCTCAGTAGACCTCTTTACTCTGCTTCTATAACCTTTTGTACAGTTATGCAACTCGGTCATATTTTTTCTAAACATATAAAATGCACTATTGAAAAAGTTCTTTAAAAGGCTTATTAATATAGTTTATACTTCCTTCCCATGAACATTAAGGAGAGCTGTCTTGTTTTTAGTGAAATACATACCTAATAAGCTGTGATAAAGGTTATTTTTCTACGTGAAGATCGCATTGAAGAATATGGTAATGAAGTTACAGGTTTTGATGTACTGCATCCTGATATCTTAAAAGAAGTAGTTGCACTAAAAGTCAATGATGAGTTGTTTGATCTTTCACGTAAAATTGAATGTGACGCTAGCGTAGAAGTAATCAAAGTTAATGATGAATTAGGGTTAGATATAATTAGGCATGATACTGCGCATATTATGGCACAGGCGGTAAAAGATCTTTTCCCTAATGTACAGGTTGCAATTGGACCAACAATTCAGGATGGATTCTATTATGATTTTGCTACGGATCGTGCTTTCATTCCAGATGATCTTAATGTAATAGAAAAAAGAATGAAGGAAATTATAAAAAGTAATTACAGATTTGTACGAGAAACTTGGAGCCGTGCACAAGTAATTGATTTTTTTAACAGCATTGGTGAAAAGTATAAGGTCGAAATTATATCATCCATACCAGAAGATCAAACTCTAACTATTTATAGGCAAGGTGATTTTGTTGATCTTTGTAGAGGTCCGCATTCTCCATCAACAGGTTTCGTAAAAGCATTCAAGTTGACAAAAATAGCAGGAGCATATTGGCGTGGCAACTCAAACGGCCCAATGTTACAAAGAATATATGGCACAGCATGGAGAAATAAAGACGAATTAAATGTTTACCTAACAAGACTTGAGGAAGCAGAAAGACGTGATCATCGTAAAATTGCTAAAGACATGGATTTGTTCCATATTCAAGAGGAAGCTGTTGGTCAAGTTTTTTGGCATGAACAAGGATATAATCTGTATAAAATTCTTGAATCATATATTAGAAAAAAATTAATAGACAATGGCTATACTGAAGTAAAGACTCCAATTTTAGTTAGTAAAGAGTTATGGGAAAGGTCAGGACATTGGGATAAGTTTCGTGATAATATGTTTGTTGTTGATGAATCTAAAGTAGCTATTAAACCTATGAATTGTCCTTGTCATGTACAAATTTTCAATTCTCATATCAGAAGTTACCGTGATTTACCGATACGAATGGCGGAATTCGGTATGTGTCATAGAAGTGAAAGTTCTGGATCGTTACATGGCTTAATGAGAGTGCGTGGCTTTGTGCAAGATGATGCACATATTTTCTGCACAGAAGAACAAATTAATACTGAAACTGTGAAGTTTTGTAAACTTTTAAAAGAGGTATATTCAGAACTTGGATTTTACGAAGTTTTTGTAAAGTTTTCAGATCGTCCACATGTGAGAGCAGGAACAGATATTGTGTGGGAAAAAGCAGAAAAGGCATTACTTGAAGCTGTGAAAGAGACAGGGCTAAGTTATGAACTTAATCCTGGTGAAGGTGCATTTTATGGTCCTAAGCTAGAATTCATCCTTAGGGATGCTATAGGAAGAAATTGGCAATGTGGTACTTTGCAGGTTGATTTTATATTGCCAGAACGGCTTGGAGCATGTTATACAGGAAAGGATGGGCAAAAATACAATGCCGTTATGTTACATAGAGCAATTCTTGGAACTTTTGAGCGTTTTATTGGAATTCTGATAGAACATTATGCTGGAAAGTTTCCAATGTGGCTTGCTCCTATACAGCTTGTTATTCTTACAATTACAAGTGAAGCTAATGAATATGCTATGGAAATCAACAATATTTTGAAAGCACAAAATATAAGAGTTAAAATTGATTTAACTAACGAAAAAATTAATTATAAGATACGCTTGCATAGTTTACGTAAGGTACCTATATTATGGATCGTAGGAAAAAATGAAATTATGAACAAAGCTGTATCCATAAGGTATTTAGGCAAAAAAGAACAGGATTCTATTGCTCTTGATAGAGCCATAGAATCATTACAATTAATGGAGTTATAATTTGGGAACTAACAAGGGTAAGAAAAATAGAGTTGATAGATTTATTATATCAAAAGAAGTACGCTTAGTTGATCAAAATGGTGAAATGAAAGGTATTGTGTCAATAGAGCAAGCTTTAGCACTAGCACAAAATGTGGGTCTCAATTTGGTTGAGGTTGCGCCTGATTCTAGACCACCAGTTTGTAAGATCTTAGATTTTAGTAGATATAAATATGAAATAAAAAAGAAAGCAAAGGAGACGAAGAGGAAACAAAAAGTTATTGTTACAAAGGAAATTAAATTACGTCCTAACATTAGTGAGCATGACTGCGAGATAAAAGTGTCACAAATCAAATCATTTCTTGATAAGAAGTATAGAGTAAAGGTTATATTAAGATTCATAGGAAGAGAGCTTGCACACATTGATATTGGGCTAGAAAAGCTAAATAACCTAATCAATGATGTTCAAGATGTTGCTAAAGTGGATTCAGAGCTTAAAAGAGAAGGTAATCAATTTTTCTTAATGTTGAGTGCAAAGGAAATTAAAGGCTAATTTTTTATAATATGCTATAGCACAATTTT
>NZ_JAZHPY010000106.1:0-2849 GCF_036711655.1 Wolbachia endosymbiont of Pentidionis agamae
TCGTACGACCAACAGCGAAATCATTTCCCTCTTCCAAATCAATTAATGTCGATGTTAATTCACTTCGGTTTAAACTGTACGATATTCCGAAAGCATTTTTGCAATAATAACCACTTTCGTTACTGTACTTAGACATTGTATTGAATGGATAGCACATTTTACGTGCAGACGAATCTTCATTTAATTCTCGTTTAAATGTTTTAGAAACGCGAATGTAATTCATAATTTCGTCAATTAAAACAATACTGTTGTGCATTATTTTGAAGAAATCATCTCCGTGGTTAATAACTTTTCCTTCGTTGTTATAACCTCCTCGATTTTTGGCAGTTTCCGCGAAACGAGTGAAGCTAATTCTTTTCGTGACAACATCTGGAATAGTTGCGTTCTCCCAGTTCGCTGCGGGCCGATCGCGTTTACGTTCCGTGCATTCCTTATATTTCTCGCAGTATGCAAAACACACTCCAAACGAAAAAACCTTCCACACTGTTTTACAGCAACCAGTTTCGTGATATTTATACGTTTTGCATTCACCTGTGTCCATAATTGGAAGTTTTCTCAACTGTTGAAACGGTACAACTTTTGCGTCAAACTCATTGTTTTCGATGAGAAAATTTACAACGTCCTTTACCAAAAGACTCGAATGATTGAATGCGAGTTCAAAGTTCATTGCTTGCAACTGTTTTCTTTCAGCGTCAATTTGGTTCAATAATTTGCGTTCACGAATTAAGTGTTGAACATAACCACTGGCATCGAAGCCAAAAAATCCTCGCAATCCTTCTCCGATTTTATACACAACTGAAAGTTGTCCAATTTGATTTTCAATTTCGTTCACTCTCTTTACTCCTTTATAAATTCCTGTTCCAATAATAGACAATGCACCTATGGCCAACGTCACTGGTCCACCGACAGAAGAAGCGAGTGCCGCATTCACTATCTTCAACACAATCAGCGCGATGTCAACAACAATCGTTACACCATCGACTACGATTGAAGCAATTTTTTCATTTCTCTCAGTTTCATCCTTCACATCTTTCAACTCAATTATATCATTCACGAGACGTGTGCCACTAAAAACTACGCTTACAGCCGACAAGCCTGGGCCGCTGTATTTGGAAATTGCTTTACCAACACCTTTGAGAGGCTTCATTACTTTAGTTGCTCCCTGTTCGACTTTTCTAAAGATTTTCAAATTTTGCGTCGACTTCTTAAAATATTTAAATCCATTTTTTCCAAATTTTAGCCCCGAATCCTTTTTCTTTGGTAACACAGGTATTTGGTTTGCCTTCTTTAACAATTTCTCAGCTTTTCTTAAGTTTGCCATTTTTTCAACTTTCTCACTTTTCGGCCCCACTACTCTCTGATCTTCAACCCAGTCTAAATATTCCGTTCTTTCTTCCTTTGCCAGTTTAGAAAACTTTTCAAGCACTTTCACTCCTTTTAGAACAGCCTTTTCTTTCTTGTCCTCATCAAAATAACACGGCAAGTAAAACAATTGTTCGTCGTCAACGCAATCATCGTCAAAATGAATTCTTAAACGATCGCTTTGAGTTTTAACCTCTCGAAACTCCAGAAAAGAGTTGTGAACAGTGTTACTCACTGTATCCAACACAAACATCTGTTGAGTCACTTGAGCTGCAAATGAGTACGACTCGTGATTTATTTTATGCTTTTCCATTTGTAACTTCGCATTCTGAAACAATGAAAAAAGTTCATCGCCGTTATTTGCTACTTTTATCTCCATTTGACTGTAGAGTTCTGTTAGCAAACTGTCATTCCTCAAAATCACTCGTCGAGCTTCCAGATCAGTAGTTGTAAACCCAGATTTCATCACATCTATGTTGACAATTACTCTTTCGTCTGAGTTCCTTCGTTTTCCAAGTATCATTCCGTGAATAAATGACTTCAAATCCATTGAAGTTTGTAAAAATTGCTTATCGCTCTCACTGAGAATACTGATCGCGTTGTTCAGATCTTCAACAAACAAGATTCGTTTCCTGTCACCTGTTGCCCAAATATTGTTAACATCAATTGTTGTGTTAATCGTTAATAACTTCAAATCGGAAGTCACATTTCTCGCGCTTACTTCACTGGAAGAAAAAAACTTCACTTCCACTTCATTCAAAACGTTTGAGTCAAATTTTTCAGCTTTTAAAAGACGGAGGTTAATATCCAAAATTATATCACTCGTATTGAGATTCGTTCCGCTGTTCAGGTTATTAACAAAATACTCAATTGGAACAAATACATCGCCAACCTTCAAAACTATGAGCTTTTCATTCAGTGTCAAAATAAAGTAGCTGCAGTTTCCGAGATTATCGATTCCATAAAACTTAATGCCATCAAATTCAAAGGCAATAAATTGTCCAGTGATAAACTTCACCAAATTATTGCTATTGTATTGGTCACCAAATGAATAATATTCGGAATGCAATTCATTTCTAATTAATTCTTTGAAATGATTGACATCATTGACAGAATCACTTGGATTTAGAATCGATTTTATCCAATCCAGAATAACAATAAATAACCCTTTCGGCCTTTCAACGTGAATAGTTTCAGTCTCAAAACTACACTTTGTATTAATCGATTCATAATTAACACCAAATACTATGTTTTGATTTGCAAGTGATTTCCACTTTGCAAAAAGGCCTTTGTTTATACTGCTACTCAATGCCTTCTCAGCGGTTTCATTAACAGTGATTTCAAAGATAAACGACGGCCGCGAATCTGAAAACGCCACTGAGAGATCCAAACGACCGAATTGTGCGTTTTGTTCATTATAAATCATGAAATTATTGATCGGACTCAAATGGCTAGCGAAAGCTCCTGCGATAAATCCTATTACAGCT
>NZ_JAZHPY010000107.1:0-2794 GCF_036711655.1 Wolbachia endosymbiont of Pentidionis agamae
TTTTCGTTATCATCAGGAATCAACTGAAACGGAGTTTTGCCATATTTGTTCTTTGTTGATAGTGAAGCGTGTCCGCCCTCAATCAGGTAAACAGCCACTGCAAGATACGCTTTTTCGTCGTTTTTATAAACGTGATTTTTGACACCAGTTTATTGATTGCTTCGCTGTGCTTAAAATAAAAAGAAGGTGGAGAATATCCTTTGACAAAGTTTGACATGCCATGTGTAGTGGAGTGTCCCTTTCATTGTCCATCGCATTGCAATCTCCACCAAACCTAACGAGGATTTCAATTGTAGAAAAACTGCATTCAATAATTGAGTAATGCAATGCATTTAAGTTGTAACCATCTTTCAGATTAACATCAATTGCTCGAGTGTCCAGCAGTGCTTCAATGAACTCGTTGTAACCACGCATGACGGCCAAATGAAGAATCGACTCCTTATTTTTTTCGCAAGTCGAAAGCACCGATAGGCATTTCTCTGCTATTCTACTCAATGCAGATTTGTTAAATGTGAATGAATATTCAAAGTAGCTCCTTCCACAGTCATCCTTGATACTTAAATCTGTTTGTTGAGCATTTAAGAGGATCTCGATGATCTTGTCGACGTTTTGGTAACCAACATTGTTTTTCAGTGCCAAGTGAAGTTTGACCTTTTTGAGTTTCAAATTAGTGTCACAGCCGTTTCTCACTTAAATATCGACGCATTCAACATTCACCTCATTAATTGCCACGTGAAGCGGTGTCAAATAATGTCTGTTAACCTGATTCGGATTTGCGCCACATTTAAGTAATAGTTCCAAAATATTTGATTGATTGTCGTAAATTGCTTTGTGAATTTCCGTGTTTTTGTTTGAGTCTCTGAAGTTGATGCTAGCATTCACTGAGAATTTCATTGGATTAACGAAATCATGACTGCTTGACGTCGATTGTTGTAACCAATTTTTCACATTCATTTTGACACTAACTGAACGAACGGTATTTAATTATTTTTGTTTTATTACAAGAATTTAATCATTTTAATAGAACTCACCTCGTTAAAAATTGCGACGGAGGTACTTTTTTAATGTTCGAGGATTGTTCATTGATCACAATTTCAGAAACAATTGCCGCACGTTTTTTTTGCACAACGCGACGAAAATCAGAAAATTTGCATGTTTTAAATATTGATCAGATATGCAATTGGAGTATTTTTTAACCAAAGTATGTTTGAGTTTATAATCATGTATTGTTTTGCATATTTTTTTAATTGAAAAAATTGATTTGTTTATTACAACGTATATATGGAATTGAATGAAGTCAACATTTAAATCAACAGAATAACAATGAAGATTGCACATTTTTTCATTCAGAGAATAATAAAATTCAATTTCCGTATTCATTCGCTGAGAGGCACTTCGATTATTAGATTAAATCTTGAGATGAATATTACATAATAACATCAATCATAAATTAATTTATTTATTTGAACCACGTATGACAATTGTATTTGACGAATAATTTGGTGAATCTGTGAACGGAAATTTTACTGGTTTAATGGGATTGATTAAACAGGGGGTGCGTAATTTTCTCCTTAACCAGTTGTAGGTAAACAATTGGAAATATATACCGACACTAGGTTTCCCTTGTTTGAGTTTCGACCCAAAATAAATAGCTTTGAATACTTATGCCTAATTTTGTTTCTGTTTGCTTCTTTAAGAAATCAGATACAATGTTAGTGGTCACTCCGTTTGGAGTTGGCAGCGAATTTGCATCTTACAGTACAGTCCAGGTCCGGTCCGGTCAATTATACAGTAGAACCTGTCCATGTAGACCACCTTCGGGCGGTCAAAAATCGGTCTACTTGGACAAGTGGTCCACTTTTGCAGGTGAATTTACAGCTAATTATATGCGGAGGGCGGTGAAAGTAGTGGTCCACATCGTCAGGTGGTCCTCTTAGGCGAGTCCCACTTGGACAAGTTCTACTGTATATAATATTTGATGTTGAGGAAAACCAAGTACTAACTATTATTGCTCGAGTAATTTGACCATTGAAGAAAAAATGTTTCAGTAGGCGTCAAAAGCACCTCGTATATTACTCCCGAAAAGGGCTATTTAAATGTGGATGTGATAATCTTTGACTGTTTTAAATAAAACTTGTTTAAAATATTACATAAAAAGATGATGCATTCATAAAACTAACACGCATGTTTCGTCGTAGTACATTTTGCAATTATTTCAATGTTTTGAGTACTATTATTAGTATGTTAACGCAAATCGCAAGAATGTATATAAATTGTGAATCAATGTGATTAAACAATGCATCACAAACAAGAATTTGTCGTCCACCATGCCGATTGAATATTTGATAAAATTTTAAGAATTAAATTAAAAATAACAACTAATTTGCAATAATAAAATTGGATCGAAACAAATCGTTAACACGTTAGTTAAAGTATTTGTGGCATTTGCGATAAACACGTTTTAATTTGTTTCGTGTTTAATTTTTTCTCGCTTATAAATTTAGAGTTTAAACTAAACTGGAAATGGTTCCTATACTTTAATATTTAAAGAAATTTAAAGTTTATTTATTGTGTGTAATGTTAGCCGTACAAATTACTCAACGTTGTTTTCGAAAATATTGCCTCATTTTTGAATTTGACTAATTTAGCGTTTTTGCGTCGTGTTTCGAGAGGAATGCATCTCTTCGCGACTAATGAACATACAGCGGATTTTCGTGCAGGTCGTTTTCATTCTATCTTAAAATTAACTAACATTTAGTTACAAGTCAGTGACCATGAGTCACTTAGCTTCACA
>NZ_JAZHPY010000108.1:0-2790 GCF_036711655.1 Wolbachia endosymbiont of Pentidionis agamae
TACTTTTTTGCTGCTGGATAATATACGAGACTCCTATAAACACATTACTAATATCAAGTCTGTTTCCTTTAAGCGGCATGCTTATTTATCTGCTTTGGTACCATAAACTAAAAGTTTAACTTAAATTTTTTATTTGCTAAAATTCTTAAGCTATACTACTGGCTTACATTAATAGAATTGAGAGGTGTTGTGTCAAATAAAATAGGTTTTTTGGCTGTTTTTGCTTTAGTTATTAGTAGTCAAATTGGTTCTGGAGTTTTCATTCTTCCAATTAGCCTTGCTCCATATGGTGCTTATAGCCTTATAAGCTGGATTATATCAGGAGTTGGTGCTGTATCTCTTGCACTAGTCTTCGCTATACTATGTGCAAAGTTTCCAGAAACTGGAGGTCCTCATATTTATGTAAAACATACCTTTGGTCCTACCGCAGCTTTTTTTGTTGGTTGGACATACTGGGTAATCTCATGGGTTAGTACAACAGCTTTAATAGTTGTGGGTGTTGGCTATCTTACACCATTTTTTCATGAAGATATCAAAAATATGAGTTTGTTCTTAGAGCTGTTGTTATTTACAATCATTACATTAATAAATTTAAGGGGAATAGCTACTGCAGGGCGCATTGAGTTTCTACTCACGGTTGTAAAGGTTGCTGTATTGCTTGCAATACCTGTAGCAGCGTTATTTTTTTTCGATAGAAATAATTTTATTATAAGTGAAGAAATCTTAAGTCTTACAACATCACAAATTCTTGCCAGATCTACACTTTTAACTCTATGGTGTTTTATTGGACTTGAATTGGCAACAGCGCCTGCAGGATCAGTCTATAACCCAGCTAAAACTATACCAAAAGCTGTAGTGTTTGGCACAATTTGTGTTGCCCTTATATATTTTATCAATAATTTTGCGATTATGGGATTGATTAATGGAAATAATTTAGCAAATTCAAGAGCACCATATGTTGATGCAATAAAAATTATGTTCTCTGGTAATTGGCATTTAATTATTTCTATAGTCGCATTTATTTTCTGTATTGGAACTCTAAATGCCTGGGTTTTATCTAGCGGACAGGTTGCATTTGGCCTTGCAGAAGATAGACTTATGCCAAAATTCTTTGCTGAAAGGAACAAGCATGGTGCTCCCTTTTGGGGAATAATAATTAGCTCAGTAGGTACTGCAATTTTACTGATTCTCACTTCAAATAACAATTTTGCCCAGCAGATTACGTCGATTATTGACTTTTCTGTGATTTCATTTTTGTTTGTTTATCTTGCATGTAGCCTTGCCTTTCTAAAGGTTGTTATAAAGGAAAAAAAATATTACAAGCTTTTAATTGGTGGTATAGCAACAACCTTTTGTTGCTGGGTGATAATAGAAACCCCTATAAATACCTTGCTAATTGCAAGCTTATTCACTATTAGTGGAATACCTATTTATCTATTTTGGTGTCGCTCTTGACATTTTTATAAATTTTTGATATCATTAACGATATATCAAGTAGATAATATTAGTATATTTAGGAAAAGTAAATTAAGCTATGAAATTTGAAAGTATTACATTTATATTTAAAAAAATTAAATCTACATGGATTGATTTAATATCAAGTATCAAAAGTTTATTCACTAGCAAAGCAACAAAAAACAAGAATACTGATTGTAGTAGTGAAAATAGTGATTTCTACAGTGTCTTCAAGAACGGCCAAGGAGAGTTAGGACATAATAATGGTTGTAATATAGAGGGAGAAATATGGTATGACGCTCTTGAATCACAAGCATTGGATGATGAAATATGGTATGATGCTCAAGAAGAACAAGAATCAGGGACAAGTAGTGATGAGCAAGAATTAGAAGAATTACAAAAAGAAACTCAATCAGATATTGAAATTAATAGAGGACAAGAAAAAGATGCTTATGAGAAAGATAAATATTATAGTTTACAAAATGGCCTCCAGGAAAAATCATCAATTGATGATTCAACCACAACACTTGCGTTAGTATTTGAGGCCTTTATTAGAGAAATAAAACCTAGCATAGGTGGATTTATTGATTTTAATAGCTTAAGACTATTTGCAATTAATAAGGTGAGTGAAGGGTATGAGTTATTACTAAAAGATGAACAAAGTGGTGTTATAAAATTTCAATCTAGTTATTTAAATATGTATAATCCTTCATACTTTAAGGACAAAAATAAAGCATCATGTACTGAACTTTTTTCATTACAAGAAGGCAGAACTCACAATACTATTGTCATTCCATTACAGGTTCCAAAGGATGTAACAATATTTACTAAAGAATTTTGGAGGTTAGATCCAAAAAGAGCAATACAATCTCAAATACCAGAAGTTGCTTATGATATACATTTGCAAGAGAGTAAGAAATACGTAGACTTTTCTTTTGACAAGAAAAATAATATTATATTACTTGACCTTGTCTCAGCATTTACAAAAACTGTAGCTAAAATAGCATGTATCCCGTGTCAAACAAGGTGGCCTGTTAAAGATATTTTAGTAAGAGGAGATATTGCAAATTGTATGCAGCCTTTTGTAAGTATATTGAGTAAACAATATGAAAGTGAACAGGTAAACCATAGCTTGACTGAGGTCGATGTTAATGGTATAGAAAATGCTTCAATGACTATATATTGAAGTTTAAATGACAGCTTATACTTAAAAACCTACTAACTTCATAAACTAGGTAACTGTCATCTATAATGTAAAGGATTAAAATAGTTAAGTATACAATAGACCTCTTGCATGACTCATATCCAGGTTGTAAATTCCAGCTATCAAATTGA
>NZ_JAZHPY010000109.1:0-2766 GCF_036711655.1 Wolbachia endosymbiont of Pentidionis agamae
ATGGCGAAACCTCACTTGGAAATAATTTTAAACTTTCAGTACGACCAAAATTAATTGAGCCATCGTCGGTCTTTTTTCCCACTACAGTTCCGAGTTTAAGATTTTGACCTTTTGCTACAATTATTTGGTCACGTGAGTATAGGTTTGATACCTCATATTTAAAAGATCACCAAGGTTATTCTGTTCAGTTATACAAGTCATTTTTCCCCCATTGCACGTGCTTTAGCTGCTTGCATTACCAACCCTTCAGATGAATCCTGTGGCAATGTACTTAAAATCTCAGCTTTCATTGTTCGCTCTAGCATGATAAACATCAAACTTTCTTGTGCTTGTTTATTACTTACACCCTGCTCAATAAATTCTGTTATTTTTTCTGGCATTCGTGACAAATTACACAGACGTATTAGCTCCAAAATCTCAGTGCGACAGCTATCATAACCTTGTTGCTTGCCTTGATCATCAGGGTTTATGGGTTGTTCTTTATTTGTTTCAAAGTTAGCTTTAGTGTTCAAGGTTTGTTCATTCATAATAAAACTCCTGTGTTGATTAATAAATTCAGAATTCAATGTTATAATTCCATCTGCAAGACCTATTTCAATAGCTTTTTGACCAAAGTAAAGCCCTGCTGCTTCTACAGAAAGATTTCGATTGCGCGCTATAAGTTGAACAAATATTCCATATAAACGATCTACCTCGTTTTGTAAACTTTCTAAGCTCTCAGAGGTTATCGGCTCATGCGGATTTAAATCATTCTTGCGGCTTCCGGCAAAAATTTAATTCCTTGTTTTTCATCAAAAGAGCTTTGATCAATGTGACTTGCTATTACCCCAATACTTCCAATGCCAGATGTTCTGGTAACAAAAACCTTTTCAGCGCTCGAAGCAATAGCGTAAGCAGCAGAATAAGCATCATCATTTGCTATTGCTATTATACTTTTTTGTGAGCTTACATTATATATAAAATCAGCCAAGTCAAAAATTCCATTTACTTCTCCTCCAGGACTATCTATATCAAACAAAATAGTCTCTACTTCTTTATTCTCCAAAGCTTCTTCTATTTGCGCTCGAATTCTTTCGTACGATGTCATACCAAGAAAATCATCAAAAGCTCCTGGGTTTTTAGTCAAAATTCCATGAACTGATATAACTGCAATTTTTTCTATTATGTTGTTTTTGATAAAGTGCTTTAGATCTTTAAAGAGAGGTTGTTTCCCGTTATATAATGACAGCAAATCAAAGCTTTTTTGTTCTATCATCATAGGTTTATTCAACCAAGAGGTTTGTAATATTTCCATAATATGAATTAGATTTGTTGTGTATTGTTATTCCTTACATCAGAGTCAAAAGAAAGGTTGAAAAAATCAGCACGCTTTTGATCTTCTGCTATTTCCTGGTCAATTTCCTCAGCATCATAGCCAAGTTCTGAGACTACTTCTGAGCGACTTTTAAAACCATTTCTTACTGCCATCTGCTGTGCTTGCTGGTCTTTCAGTGGATCTACCCAATCAAACCCCTGCGGTATCCATTTTACGTCTTTTAGTGTTTGATTATCTGTTGTAGAAAGTTTTCCAGATAAAGTAGCAAGCTCTATCCATCTGTTCCAAATTGGTCTACAAAATTGAAATACCGTAATATTATGCTGTAACATTGTACATCTTCTCCTGAACTCAATCAGTCCTGCTCGAATTGAAGAATAATTTACATTGGTTAAGTCACCTGTCAGCTGTTCATAAGTGATTCCCATACCAATTGCAATAGCACGTAATTGCTGCCTCATAAAAGCTTCATAACTTCCTCCAACATCTGATGGTTCTGAAAATTTTATGTCTTCTCCAGGATCTAAGAGTTGCATAGTACCGGGTTCTAAGCCAGAAAGTGCTACTCCATGCTCATTTGATTCACCTTCTCCCATAATACTTGCTTCTGGATCAAGTCGTGTAATAAATCCCGCAAACATTGCAGCAGTTTTCTTTCTTACAAGCTCTGCATCATCGTATTGATCAAGTTCATAGAGTTTTAACAGTACATTAGAAAGCCAAGGTTCACCTCTTATTTGCCCAGGCCTCAGTGGCTTATAGATATGCAAAACATCATTTGCTGGCACTCGAACAGATTCTCTAAATGAGCCTTCTCCTGGATGTTCTCTAAATAAATAATAAGCTTCTCTTTGCCCAAGTCTGTTAAACTCAATGCCACTGCGAATCACATTGCCATTTGCTATAGTTTGATTGCTTTTGTTATCTAAGTGCTCTGATTCCAATACTTGAAGTTGCAACGGCACAAAAAGACCATCTTCAGCTTTGCGAGTTCGAAGTCTTACAAAACATTCTCCTCCTTCAACCATACTTCTACAAACTAGTGCTTGTAGTCCGTAAAAATCACTTATTCCGCTACTGTCTGCCTCATCGGTCCAACGTAGCCATAACTCTTGTACTTTTTTACGAAACTCAGCATCTTTTGCTTTTGATTGGGATTTTATGCCAGTTCCAACACAGTTGCTGACTATCATATCAATGATATTTGCTGCATATGGGTTTTTACGGACCATATCACGAGAACTACTGCGCAAAGTTTCAAAATTATGGGAAAGTTTTCTATAAATCAGAGTTTTGCCTTCATACACCAGTTGCACTAAAGCCCAGAGTTTTGTGGCATTTAGCTATGCAGTACCTTTGTAGACTGTCATACTGGAATTTCATATATCGACGCAGTTCCTATTGCAATGCAAAAAAGAATATCCAAAAATAAAGTATTTGCTGATATTGTA
>NZ_JAZHPY010000010.1:0-15855 GCF_036711655.1 Wolbachia endosymbiont of Pentidionis agamae
TAGATGATATTGATATAAAAGTTACAAGTGGTGTTGTTATTGCTGCAAGCCCTAAAGCTGCAGTGGTATTAGTATCATTACTAATTACAGTTGAAGAAGAAATTTGTGTTGTTCTTTGTTCACTTGTAAAAAAATCACTAGTGGTACTCCTAATTGTTTGCTTTGTGCCATCAATATCTTCAATATTATTATAAATATCTGTTTCTTGAAATTGAGGTGCAGTAGCCTTTTTGTAAGTCTTTGGTTTTTGTGTTTTATTACTCTTGATACGTCTAGTAATGGTTTTTTCTGAAGTTGTTGTGGTGCTTGATAAATCTTCTTTAGTAGTAGGTTTTTCTGAAGTTGTTGTAGTTCTTGGTGCTAAAGTTGTTGTTCCTTTAATAGAAGATAAACTACTCCTTTTATGTGAAGATAAAGCTTTTTTAGTAGTAGGTTTTTTTGAAATTGTTGTGGTGCTTGATAAATCCTCTTTAGTAGTAGGCTTTGCTGAAGTTGTTGAGGTGCTTAGTGTTGAAATTGTTTCACTACAATTACTTCCTTGCTGTAAAGCTTTTTTTAAAGAAGGAATATCTTGTAAAAGTTGATCTCCAGGATATGACTCTACTCTTTTTTGAGTACCAATACGTTTTTCACCTTTTGTAATCTTAAATAGTGTCTTCATCGTCTTCATCCACAAAGTAAAACTCTCGTTATTTTCTTCTACTATACAACGTGGTATATATCGAGCAGTGGTTTTATCTAATTCAGAAATCTTAATTTTATTAAGATTAATATCCCTTTCAATAGAAAAAGCATTAAGACGTCTGCCATCTTTTTTTTTAATATTGATAGTAATAGCGTCATTATGCATATGACAATAAATATCGACTGTATTATTCTGTATTTGCTCATACAATCTTTTATATAATTCAGTTCCGTTTGACATATAAAACCCCCATTGAAATTTATCAATAAAATATTATTTATTCATGTCTTATATTTTTTTTTACTAAAGTCCATATTTTTTTATTTAAAGTCTTATGTTAAAAATTATTTTTATTATAAAATATATATAATATATTAAACATATGGCATGCAGATTTTTGTTTGATGTAATTTAATGCAAGTAGATAATTTTGAAATCTTAATCTTTGTTTAGGTATTGTAAAGAATTATAAAGTATACTAAAAGCTGCATCTATATGATCTTCGCTAATAATAAGTGGAGGGGTAATTCTAATCACTCGATCATCTAGAACAGCAGACAAGATTAGTCCTTTATCTAAACATTTTTGCACAATACTTTTAGCTGAAATGCTTACTTCTATTCCAAGCAAAAGCCCCTCCCCTCGTACATCTACTATTATTTGTGGAAACTCCTTTATAAGTAATAGCAATTTTTTCTTAAAATAAGAACTTATTTCTATAACATGTTTAAAAAGATTTTCTTCTAGCATTAAATCAAGAACTGCATTTCCTGCAGCCATGGCAAGTGGGTTACCGCCATAAGTTGAACCATGTGTACCTGGAAGAATTGTGTCTGCTATATAATTTTTTACTAAACATGCAGCAAGTGGAAAGCCGTTACCCATAGCTTTTGCAGCAGTTAACATATCAGGTTCAACTCCTATTTTTTGATAGTAAAATAATGTACCAATACGCCCATATCCACATTGTACTTCATCGAAACATAAGATTATTTCTTTTTCTCTAGTTATTTCTCTTACTCTCCTTAGATAATCTATATCTAGTTGATAGACTCCTCCCTCACTCTGTATAGGCTCTAAGAATACAGCAGCTACATTTTTATTGATTTTATTTTCTAGAGCTTGAATGCAATTTCTTGGCACCGAACAAAATCCTGGAAGAAGCGGAGCAAACCCTGTGCGTGCTTTTTCATTCCCACCTGCAGAGATTGCAGCAATGCTTCGTCCATGAAATCCTCCTTTGATTGTGATTATCTGATGACGATTTTTCTCCCCTTTTGAATAGAAATACCGACGAATAAATTTTATTACTGCTTCTGTTGCTTCAAGTCCACTTGAACAAAAAAATACCTTATCTGCAAAGGTTAAACTACATAAACGCTCAGCAAGCAATTCTTGAGTTGGTATAGTGAAAAGGTTAGAACAATGCCAAACTAAATCTAGCTGCTCATTAAGCTTTTCTATAATATATGGATGACAATGTCCCAAAGAAACTGTAGAAATTCCTGCAGTAAAATCTAAATATTTTTTACCTACTTGATCAAAAAGAAATACCCCCTTCCCTTTAACAATTGGAATTTCTAATCTGTTATAGGCATTGATAATGTAGCTCATATATTATGCTTTTCCATCTAATTATTATAAATCTTAGTTAAATTTTATAAAATTACTAATTGATTTTCTTATTAACACTGTATATCATAGGTTTTTACATATTTTGTAAATATGTAGATAATAGAATTAAATATTTTTTATGTAAACATTATTGAAATGGTGAGGTATTATTATAGTGAATAAAATTTTTGAAAAAGCAGTTCAATCAATCAAGGAAAGTAATTATAATGTCTTGAAAGAATGTTTGGATGTAGGTAAAATAAATGAAAATGATAGATCTCCTATAACTAATTTGAAGAATGATGATGGTTATACTTTACTTGATGTTGTGTTTATCACTCATCGTTATCCAGATACAAAGTTCATAAAGTTATTAATAGATAATGGTGCTAATGGTGATGATTATCCTTTAAATAACGAGTATAAGCGTCCTATTGATTTAGTTAGTGAAGAAGATAGAAAAGAAATTGAGGATCTTTTATTTAATAATATAAGCGAGACAGATATTACGGATAGTGATATTGAAAGCAATGCTAAGGACAGAATTAACAGAAATTAAAGTCCAAGAAATTAATAAATCTTGTTGCAAAATACTATAGTAAATTTTATAATAAACTATAGTATAGATAAGTTGGTGTTATGACTGACACTCAAGTTGATAAAATATCTTTTAAAGAGTTATTTCTTGAAAGGAAGTACGAACAAATAATAAAATTCTTATGGGAGATTAATGGAAATGAAAATGAAAAAGTAATATGGGAGATTAATGAAGAAGTAAAACGTGAAATTCTAGGCTTCTTATCAGAAAATTGGATGTGTACTATTAATTATTCTATTTTTGATGGGCCAGGGAAAGGAGAAGTTTGGAGAAATGGTGATAACATCCTTCATTTAGCTGCAAGAGCAGGTAATGCTAAAGTTTTTTCCCTTATCGTAGAAAAAATCATAAAGTATGATATTGATAAAAAAGGCACTCAAGGTTTATTGCATATCTTAACTAATAAAAATTCAGATGGGGAAAATGCATTTCATATAGCAGCAAAACAACAAGGAACTCTTGGGCGTATTATAAGGAAAGCATTTGGTGATTTAAGCAAGCCAATAAATGATATAGATAATGAAATTAAAGATGCAGAAAGTAAGTTCAAATCAAAAGATGGAAAACAAGAATCATATAAGGAAAAAATTAGAGAATATAAGAAAGAGAGAAAATTAGCAGAAGCATACAAAAATAAAGGTATTGATTTTATTAGATCTACAGTTAGTGGAAAGCTTGCTTTAAATTTTGGAAGAAAGCCTAGGGACCCTCTCTCTTACGTCAGTGACCCAAATGAAAAAGCAGAAATAAAAAAACTTCTTGGCATAAAAAAGAACTTTATCTTCTCTAAGGTATGCAAGTTTGCTTTTTTTACATTAGCTAGTGTAGCACTGGTAGCAGTCGCATGTACAGCAATATGTTTTTTGTTTGCGTGTGCTCAATCTTTTGCACTTAGTACCATAGCTTCAGCTGCTATTGCAGGGTCTGTGGCTTCTGCAGCCGCTGCATATAATATAGCTAGCAATTTATTTTATCAACCAAGTTCAGAATTTGAAAATATTAATTTTGAAAATATTAATTGTGACGTATCAGAAAGTTCGCCATCTCTATGCAGTTAAATGCCATATGAAAAAGACTTGCTGCTACTAGCTCATAATTATATATTTTATTTATAGGTAATAATAAGCTCATAGTGTTAACGAAAAAGTACAGCAAGATTCTTATAGCAAATAGAGGTGAAATTAGCTGTCGAATTCAAAAGACTGCTAAAAAGATGGGTATATCATGTATAAGTGTATATTCAGATGCAGATATAAATGCTCTTCATGCTTTGCAGGCAGATGAATTAAAGTATATTGGTCAAGCACCTGCAGCTTTGAGCTACCTCAATATAGAAAGAATTTGTCAAGTGGCAGTTGAAACAGGTGTAGATGCAGTGCATCCTGGTTATGGATTTTTATCAGAAAATCCTGAATTTCCGCGTGCTCTTAAAAAATATAATGTAGATTATATTGGACCAAGTGCTGAGACAATAGAGATGATGGCAAACAAAATTACAGCAAAAGAAATAGCACGAAAAGCTGAAGTAAACATTGTTCCTGGATACATAGGAGAAATACTAGGCATGGATCATGCAATTAAAATTGCTGAAGAAATTGGCTTCCCTGTCATGCTCAAAGCAGCTGCTGGAGGTGGTGGAAAGGGGATGAGGGTTATAAATTCAAGCAAGGAAATTGAAATGGCACTTACATCGGCAAGAAATGAGGCAGAAAAAAATTTTAAAGACAGCAGTATATTTATAGAAAAATATATAGAACACCCAAGGCATATAGAAATACAAATATTAGCTGATAAATATGGTAATATAATATGTCTCGGGGAAAGAGAATGCTCAATACAGAGGCTTAACCAAAAAGTTATAGAGGAAAGTCCCAGCCCATTTTTAACAAATGAAGTAAGACAAGAAATGTATAAACAGTGTATTTCTCTTGCAAAAAAAGCAAACTACTTTTCAGCTGGCACGGTTGAGTTCATAGTAGATCAAAATAAAAATTTCTATTTTCTCGAAGTAAATACGAGGTTGCAAGTTGAACATCCTGTTACTGAATTTGTAACTGGAATAGATATAGTAGAGGAAATGATTAGAATATCGTGTGGAGAAAAGCTAAGATTCAATCAAGATAATATAAAATTTACTGGTTCTTCAATAGAAGCTAGAATATATGCTGAAAATACGTCAAAGAATTTCTTTCCTTCTAGTGGTAGAATAAAATACTATAACAAACCAGAAGAAACTAATTATGTAAGAATAGATGACGGCATTACTGCAGGCTCAGATGTTAGTATGTTTTATGACCCAATGCTCGCAAAACTTATTGTACATGGAAACAGTAGGCTAGAGGCTATAGGAAGAATGCAGAAAGCATTATCTGAATTCTATATAGAAGGAATAGAAAATAACATAGAATTTCTCGAATCAATTTTTCATCACCAAGATTTTATTGCAGCAGATATTCATACGAAATTTATTCCAGATTTTTATTCAAGAGGGTTTCAAGGTGATTATGTGACAGAAGAATATGTTAAAATATCTATTTTAGCTTCACTATATATCTATTTTGAAGATGAGCACAGTCATCACTATAATTCCTCATATATAGACCAAGAACTTATAATAATGGTTGATAGTTATGAGCATTCTATAAAGGCTGAATTTTTTAACCATGAACTTAAAGCAATATATAACCATAATATATACTGCGTTAAAGGTAAATGGGATTTAAATCATAAATTGCTCTACATGTTAATCAATAATGAGGTGGAAATTACAGTTAAAGTAAGTAAAAAAAACAACAAATTCTCTGTAGGCTATGCTGGAATGAAAACGTTGTGCCAAGTATTTAAGCCGCATGTAGCTGAATTAAATAAATGGATGATTAATAATTCTCAGATAAAAGAAAGTGTACAAAATACTGTAGAATCTCCAATTTCTGGTTTATTAACTAAATTGTATGTAAGGCATGGTGATGAAATAGAGATAGAACAGCCTTTATTTATTGTTGAGGCGATGAAAATGGAAAATATCATACGCTCTGAAACAAAAGGAATAATCAAAAACATCATTATCCAAGAAGGAAAAGCTGTGCAAGCTGATGATGTCATACTTGAGTTGCATACTGAAAACGTTTAGACTACCGGCTATTAAGCTAAATCATAAAATTTAAATGTATAACAATAGCATAACAGTCATCATCCTTGCTCATGCATCTAAAATTTTAGAGCTAAGCAAAGATCCAACACTTCGAAATAACCTTAAACCCTGTATCAACTAACTTCTTGGCGATGGATTATTAATAGAAGATCTACTGCATTACGTACCACTCCTACTAATTCTTTAATTTAAGTAAATATATTAATTATAGATAAAAAAGTTAGTATAGTCAAGCTTCATTTGCACAATTAGAAAGATCATTTTTAATACTAGTTTCACCTCCTGTTAAATTATTTTTTAATGACTCACATTCTCTCATTTTTTCTATAAAGCGATAAAAACATATCGATATCACTAAAAAACATGATGCTACAATAGGAATACAAACTATAGGTGGTAAAAAAAACGTGGAAGTTAAAGATGATATACCTATAGCACCACATACTGTAAAATACATATCATTTTTATGATGTTGACTATTAAAATATTTTATAAAATTATTCTGTAACTCTAAATGTTTGTATAGTGAAGTGACTTTTATCAAATTTTTTGCTACGTCAAAAGCAGTTTTATCATTTTTGTTTTTTATGTTGATTTTCGCTCCGTTTTTAAGCAGTGTTTTAATTATCTCATTAAAGCAACTTGTTCTTACATCTTTAGCTCCGATAGTTTGTACTGCTAAATGTAGTGCTGTGTTCCCTTGAGAATCTTGAGTATTGATATTGATCCCTAGCTCTATTAAGAGTTTAATTCCGGTAAGATTACAATCTCTGACTGCTCTATGTAATCTATTACTTTGATCGATTTTTGATCCATGCAACATAAGGAAGCGTGCAAACTTCTTATGACCGTTGTAAAGAGCAAAATCTAAAGCATCATAGCCATCATTATCTTTGATATTGATAAAATTATTAAGATCTATCTCCTTGTTTCTCTTACATTGATTAATCAGAAGTTCAGCAGCTTCTAATTTATTATAGTTTGCTAAAATAAATAAAACTGTTTTGCCATTAAAATTACTTGTGGTAACATCAACATTTTGATTGAGGAAATATTTTATTATTTGCAAACTATTTTCTTGACTCCAAAGAGCTGAATAAGCCCAAACGGCTAAAGAGAATGGGGTTTTACCATTGAGGTCTCTAGACTCAATATCTGCTCCTTTTTCCAATAGCGCTTTAATATTTTCTATACTGTTAGATAAAACAGCAACATGAATTGCCTCGTGGCCTTTTATAATCGATTTTGCATTTATTTTTCCTCCTCCACCTACAAGAAGAGCAATAGTTTTTGTATTATTTGGAACTGATGCTGCAATATGCAACGAAGTTATATTATCGTTATCTCCAATATTAACGTTTGCACCACATTTAATTAAACAATCAATAATTTCTGGATCAAATCCGTAAGAAATAGCATAGTGTAAAGCAGTAAGTTTATCATGATCTGTGCTGTTTATGTTTAATCCATTTTTTTTAATAAGTAAATAAACTGCGTATCACAAGTAGGGCAAATATTTTTATCAATAAGATTTAATCTGTGTTTTGTATTTTCTACATCTTTCCCTATTAATTCAATTAATTGAATTAATATATTTTTTCCATATTTATCTTGTGCATTAATATTTTCTATTACACCGCGCTCTATTAAGAGACTAGCAAGTTTTACATGATTATTTTCTATAGCGTATTTTGATAATGCTTTTCTATGAGATAAATTGTTATTTACTTCCGAATATTTGTCTTGTTTTTCATGTAGTAATAATAAATATATTAGTTCTATACTTTCACAATCAATAATTCTATTTGTATCTAAATTTCTTAATAAAATGTCTAATGCAGTTTCATTGTTTTTATTTCGTATATCTATGTTTACACCAAGTTCTAGTTGCTCTTTTATTGATGGTATATCGAATTTATCAGCTGCAAGATGTAAAGAACTGTTTCCATCAATATCTAGAATAGAGATATCTTTAATATCTTGTTTGAGAAGTAAGTTATTGTTTATATCATTAATGGGTTTGTTAGCGTAGTTATTATTTACAGTTGTCATATCACCTCTTTGCCATAATGAATTTATTATTACATAAATATTTTAACAAACGATAAAAACGTTATGAAAATAGATATTATGTTGATATACTTACTTCACTTTAGTATAATGAGTGTAATAACAAGCTATATCAGCAAACAGAATAAAGGTCTTAGTCATGGCAAGATGCAGTGGCCTATAAAAAAAGAAACGTGATAAATTGAGGTTTTGTGAAAAACAGAGCAATTGATCCTAATTTTTCTGTGTGGGTTAGCGCCTCTGCTGGTTCAGGAAAAACTAGGCTTCTTATAAATAGAGTATTAAGGTTACTCCTTGAAAAAGAAAGAAATGTTCTCTGTTTAACATTTACTAATGCTGCAGTGAATGAAATGGAAAATCGAATATATGATACACTGAGCAGATGGGCAATGTGTTCAGATACTGAATTAGAGTTATCTTTGATGGAATTATTTGCTAGTAAATTCCTTGATTATCATTTCATTAATGCAAAAAAGGCTTTCTCTGAGATTCATAATTTTAATTTAACGATACAAACAATACATGCTTTTTGTTATAAATTGATTTCTAATTTCCCTACTGAAAGCAGCATTACTACTGGTTACACATTAAGTGAATGTAAGGAATTGCACTCTATTGTTTTTGATAAAACAATAAACGATATAAATATTCAAAATGACGTTGATATCATTGCAGCTGAGGTTAATGAAGATAAGCTGAGTAATTTATTATATACTTTGTATGTCAACAGAGCAGTTAATGACGTGCAATATATAAAAAATAAACTTAATGCTCCAGATGAAATCCATAATTTACCTGATGAACTTATTATAGATATAACAAAATTAGCTAAAATTCTAAGTAATGGCAGTAAAAGAGATAAGCATTATAGCAATGCACTTTATAACTATCTTGATAATTTAAAAGAAATAGAAAGCTTAACTAAGGTATTTTTCAAAGCAGGTTCGCATGAAAAAAAGAATATATCATCTATTATTACAAAAGACATGTTAAATGAATATCCAAATTCTGAACAGATGATTGATAACATGCAAAACATACTACTTACATACATTAAAGATATTAATGCTCATCAGATATTCAAGAGAACGCGTAGCCTACTCAATATCTTTAATGCATATACTGATCTATATAAAAAAGAAAAAACAAAAAATAGACTACTTGATTATAATGACGTTATTAACCTATCTACCGATCTACTTAGTAATATTGAATATAAAGACTGGGTATTATTTAATTTAGATCAGAAGATAGACCACATTCTCGTTGATGAAGCGCAAGATAACAGTTTAGATCAGTGGAAAATAATAGCTAGTTTATGTAATGAATTTTTTTCTGGTATAGGAAGCCATGATAACCGTACATTATTCATTGTTGGTGATATAAAGCAATCTATTTATAGATTTCAAGGAGCTGAACCGTTATTGTTCAGGGAAATGCATCAATATTTTCGCAAAAAAGCACATGTAAGTAGGTGGTTATCATGCAAATTAGAACAGTCATTTCGTTCAGATTCAGAAATTTTAAGTTTAGTAGATAGATTATTTAATCATTTTCGTGAGGAAATATCTTTTAGCAATAATGAAGTAAAACATATTCCTTACAGAAGAAGTCAAGGATATGTTGAGATTTGGCCATTGCTTCCTAAGTTTCAAGAAAATCAGATATATAAACATCATTTTTCAAGTGAAGAAAGAGATTATATATCTAATAGATTGCTAGCTGGAACTGTTGCGAATAAAATACACAGCTGGCTAGATGAGGGACGAATATTGGTTGCAAAAGATCGTCACATCGAACCAAAAGATATAATAATTCTTGTAAGGCAGAGGAATTTATTAGTTGATTATATCATAAGTGAGTTAAAAAAGTTTAACATACCAGTTTTAGGTAGAGATTCTTTCAGAATCATGGATTACTTGGTGATACAAGATTTAATAGCTTTGGCTGAATTTTTACTTCTTCCAGAAAATGATTTAGCACTTGCAGTTGTTTTGAAATCACCGTTATTTAATTTTACTGAAGATGATTTATTCAATATCGCTTACGATCGCAAAAAACAATCTCTTTGGGAGAAGTTAAGAAACTATTCTCGGAGTACTTGGGATTATTTACATAATTTAATTGATCTATCTTGCTCTCAATCTCCACTAACACTATTTTCAAGTATACTTTCTTTCAAGAACAGAAAGAAATTTGCTTCACGATTGGGGCTTGAATGCTTAGATATTATAAATGAGTTCATTGATCTAATTGCAAAATTTGAACATGAGAATATACAGTCATTACAAGAATTCGTGCAATGGATAAAAGAAAACAATCCAGAAGTGAAAAAAGATGCACATTCAGAGCATAATGCTGTTCGTGTTATGACAATTCATAAAGCAAAAGGGTTGGAAGCACCGATAGTATTTTTGGTTGATACAACGACTGTGCCTAGGAGTGATGATGACATCATTTTTGATGAAGAAAGAGTACCGTTCTGGTGTAAAAAAGATAACAATACCTACTGTGATAAAATTAAAAAAGAGCAAAAGATAGAAGATTATAATGAGTATTTAAGATTGTTATATGTAGCACTAACGCGTGCTGAAGATGAGTTATACATTATCGGTAGAGAACCCATGCAAAAAAACTCATGGTATAGCATAATAAAAATATATGGTGATTTGCATGAGAAGAAATTAGTAAATTTATATCCTATGTTTGAAAAAGAAGTTGAAGTATTATGCATAAATAGAAACTATCCTAATATTCACAAAAAACGTCATTATTTTGACGTTCCAGTTATTCAAGTACCACAAAAATTAAAAGATATAATTACTTAGTAAGGTAATAGACCTTTTTCAAAATAGGAAAAGAGCAAATGTAAGATCATGAGTTTAAATGGTAGTAGAACCTGTTCATCAAGCATAAGTAACGGCTTTCAAATAAAATTGCCTATTAAGCCTTACTTCAATACAACCCAGCACTAAATGTGCTGGGTTAATAACACTATTTAATAACTAACTTTGTCTACCTTGAGATTTAGATGTTCCTGAAACTTGAACATCTAAGATTTCAGAACTTGGATATTCAGTTTTCTCTTCTTGATGATCAACATTAGCTCCTGCAGCAATTAAAGAATTCACTATACCTGTTAACCCCTTTGAGTAGCAAACATTAAAGCACTGTGACTACCATCATCTTGACAATTGATATCAGATCCTTGTGTAACTAAATACTTAACTATGTCTATATGGCCTTGTTCAGCAGCAATAATTAAAATAGTTTTATTATACGAATTTCTATGATTAACATCAACTCCGTCAGCAAGTGCTTGCTCTACAATTTTTATCTTTCCATCATATGCAGCATCAATTAATTTTTTACCAGTCATAATTTTCTCCATGAATATTTATAATATAACTATATTTTATAATATATTGAATATAGTATCAAGATATTAATTAATTTAAATAAAAAAACAATGAAGTGATAAGTTTTTCTCTTATGGAGACGTGCATTTATTTATAATATTTATTATTCAAAAGATAAAACTTTGCTTGAATAGTATTTTTTTATATTCTTTATCTGGTTGTTTTGTAACTAGAGTTGTATAAGCATTAAAATTTTGCTTCCATGAATTCATTTTTATTATTATACTATAAAAATAATAAAGGTTGGAGGTAAGTTTATGGAAAATCTACTAATGGTAATCCAAGATAATAATTTAAAAAAGAATAAGGGATTTAAGAAGGTTAGTAAGCTGGTTCAAAAAATAGGCATTAATACTGTTAATAGTATAAATGAAACACCTTTACTTTTGGCTCTTGAGCTCGGCGAAATTCGCTTAGCAAAATTTTTAATAAAGCGTGGTGCTGATGTGAATATTACTACAAGTGCTGGTTTTAAGCCTATACATGTTGCTGCCGCAAAAGGTTATACGGGTATTATGATTAATTTGATAAATCATGAATCTGATATTAATGCTTGTACTAATTGTGGTAATAACCCTTTACATTATGCTGCTGAATTTGGCCATGAAGATGCTGTAAAGATCTTAATAAAAAAGATGGCAAATGTTAATGCTATTAATTGTCAAGGTGAAACTCCTTTAAGTCTAGCTATTAATAATGGACATACAAGTGTTATAAAGTTATTGGTAAGTTACATTCTAAAGTCAGAGGTTCCAAGCAAAAATACTACTGATCATGAAGAATATAAGAAAAATATAAGAATGATAGAGCAGCATCTAAACTTAAGCTCTGATGATAAAAAGTACAAACAATGTACTGAGAAACATAAAAGATCGAGAAATGATATAAAAAAGAAAGGTTGCAGTGTTTTTCTTTGTGTCCTATTATTCCTTTCCATATCATATGTATCGCCACAGTATTACTATTGAATATTGTAAACATTTCATCAAAACCTACTGATAAATTAAGTGAACTTAATGTGGAAGAAATAACATTGAATTCTCGATGGGCTAGTCGTTAAGCAAGCTAGATGGAATTAAGTTGTTACATTTTGCTTCCGTGATTTTATTTTTTTTTGTATAATATAAGAATGATACAAACAATCATTAATCGAGGAGTCAGGTATCATACAGTTCCTTATTCACATTGAGCATAATGTACTGCTAGTAGGTTAGCAGCATTACCTAATTCTTAATTTTCACTATAAAATTACCATAAGACTATAGATTTTCTTATAGTCATATTCTTAAAACTATTATAATTTGTAGGCATTTATGAAAAACATATTTAATATTTTCAACAAAAAAATATCTAACAAATATTCTGCTCTGGAACTTACGAGGGAGCCAAATTGGAGCAGTCGTGATTATGCAAGTTTTGCAAATGAAGGTTATATTAAAAACGTCATAGCCTTTCGTGCAATAAATATGATTGCAACTTCAGCTGCTTCAGTGCCGCTTACTCTTTTTCAACTCACTGATCACAGTAAATGTGAATTGAGGAAACATCCATTATTAAAATTACTTTATGCACCTAATCCAAGCACTTCAAAACTTGATTTTAAGGTTGATAAATTAACTGGATATTCAGCAATTCTGCATTTAAAAACATTTAATCCTTTAGATGATTGGTACGGTCTTTCTCCTATTGAGGCCGCAGCATATAGTATTGATCAGCATAATCAAGCAGGAGCTTGGAATCAGGCAATGCTTCAAAATGGTGCACGTCCAAGCGGCGCAATGATTGTACGTCCACAAAAAGATGGTACTGGAGGTAATTTTAAGTGAGGAGCAATATCAGCACTAAAATATGAGATAAATGAGTATTATTCTGGTTCTATAAATGCCGGTAGGCCGATATTGCTTGAAGGAGGTTTAGAATGGAAGGAAATGAGTTTATCGCCAAGAGATATGGATTTTATTGAATCTAAACATAGTTCTGCTCGCGATATTGCTCTTGCATTTGGAGTTCCACCACAGCTTCTTGGTATACCAGGTGATAATACTTATAGCAATTTAGTTGAAGCTAGACTTTCTTTATGGGAACAGACAGTTTTACCTACGCTAGAAAATATTGTCTGTCATCTTAATTCTTGGCTAGTACCGAAATTCGGTAAGGACTTGCGCTTATCTTACGATAAAGATGCAATAGAAGTTTTGATGGAGAAAAGACAAAAATTATGGAAGTACGTAGAGAATGCAAGCTTTATGACACTCAATGAAAAAAGAGAAGCTTTTGGACTGCCACCACTTCCTGATGGAAATCAGCTAAAATTAAATTAATATTGACAAATATCTTATAAGGGTATATTTTTTTATATTAAAAGTATATGATGAATCCTAAATTTTTAAAATCTACATCACTTATTATTGCATCTGCAGGTTGTTTTGCTGTCACTGCATCATCTATTTTTGTTGCAAAAATAGTATTTGAACAAAAAACGAATATTAATAGTAGTGGTATGTTTATACTGTCATCAATGACAGTCTTGGTTTGTACTATGTTTAGTACATGAGGCTGTGTATTTACAAAAAAAGCAATACAGAGTTTTGATTACTGGAGACCTACTAACCATCCGAGTGAGCAACTTAGTAACATTTATCACATAGAAATAGAAGACAATCCTCCTAGCTATGAGATTGTTTGTCAATCAATGAAAGATCTTCCTACTTATGAGGATGTTTGTCAATCTTCTTATGATGTTGTTTGTAGTCTGTAAGTTTTTCTTGAATAGGTAATTAATATTAGTTACTAAACTTTTTCTTGGATGTTTCCTACCTTAAAACGAAAAAGAGAAGTGTTGGACCTAACACCACTTTCTAGCTGTGATAAGTATTGATACTTATAATTAATATTATTTTAGTAAAATTTATACAAAATAAATTAATTTAGTAAGGGATCTTATGGTCAAAAATAATAATATAGGCCAAAAACCACCTATTGGAAATTATGTCAAAGCCTTCTTATATGGAATTTGAGCTTTATATTGTGCCAGTTTTACTGCAGTATATTTATATCTTGTAGTTATATCACTGTCTACATTTATTCCTATTGAAAGTGTGGAGTCCTTTATATTTAATGCAATATTATTTATGTTCTCTGGAACAGCTGCAAGTGGAGGATTGATAGGTTTATTTATTTGCATAAAAAATATAATTAAAGTGATTACTAATAAGCTTGAGAATTATAGTAAATCATCCACTACCGATGTTTCTGACAGTAGTTCTGATACTATTAAACGCATCAGTCGATTCTTTACATATGACTTAAGAGATTTTTATTATTTTAGTATGGTTGTTGTGTTTATATGTCTTGCAATACCTATAATATCGATTGACATATGGGGATTTATAGGCGTAGTTCTTGAGAATAGAAAAATGTACATTGTTGGATTATTAATTAGTGCTGTATATTTTATAACATCATTGCGCTTTAATAACAAATCATCCACTATTGATGTTTCTGGCGCTAGTTCTGATACTGAAGGATCTATTAAACGTATCAGTCGATTTTTGAAATTTGCATATGGGTTCGGAGCTTTTCATTGTTTTAGCATGATTGTAGTACATATATGTATGACAATACTACTTACAATATTAGTTCCCCCCAAAGTTTAGATGGAGCAATTGTTGTATTTTTATTAATCTCTTATATATTACCATACATTCCTGTATTATTAATCAATACAGTATATTTCACGAAATCTCTGTTTCGCTTTAACAAGCGATTTACTAAGCTCATAGCAATTTTAATGATAATATTAACTTTTATCTTATTATGTTGTACATTATATTATATTATACTCTTATGTTTTGAATTCTTACATTAGCTACATTATTCAGCATCTTAACAGTGGTTGGCTTATCACAACTGCCTATAATTATGAAAATTTTAACTTGACAGCAAAGTATTAAATATATAAACTATAATTAATATTATTTTAATAAAGGTAGTTTTATGTCAAAATTGAAGTAATAGTTGATGCGACAGGGCTTACTTTAGATGAAATAAAAAATATAGAATAGATTTATTTTTAAGTGTATACTTAACACATGGAGTTTTCGAAATTTCTTGATCCAAAAAATGATGTTGCCTTTAAGAAAATTTTTGGCACTGAGAAAAACAAGGATATTCTCATCCATTTTTTAAATGATATTCTGGAGCCGAGTAGCGCGGATCGGATTGAAGATGTGACGTTTTTAAGTACAATTCAGGATCCAGAAATTGCGTCACAAAAGCAAAGCATAGTTGATGTATTATGCTACCTCAACTCAGGCAC
>NZ_JAZHPY010000110.1:0-2609 GCF_036711655.1 Wolbachia endosymbiont of Pentidionis agamae
AAGCAAGCTGTCTTTTTCAGTTCCATACTTGTTACCAATAAGAGCTTGTAATATTTCTGCTTTTTTACCGTTTTTGACATAATTAAGAGATGTTTTACCATCATTATCTTCCACAAAAGGATTAATGTTTGTCTGGGTGAGGAGAAGTTCTACCAAACTTAGCTCATCAAGCTCTATAGCACAATGTAATGGAGTTTTGCCATTAAAGCCTCGAGTATTTATGTCTATTCCAGGTTGGTTAATAAGACATTTAATTAACTCTAGGTGTGAATTACTGATCATTTGAATGGTTTTAAAAGTGTTTTTGGTTACTGAGATAGCCCAGAAAGTGCAGTCCTAATTTCTTCTGTTAAAGTTTCATGAATCTTTTCAGCTTCACTTAAGGACGCAAGTAATGCTGATATTCTATCTGGAATATTAAGAAGATTGTTTCTCACGACTCTTGCAGTATTAAAAGCATCAAGTTTTACTTCTTCCACTCTAACAAGCTCACCAATTTCAGCTTTAGCCTTAGCTTCTAGTAACTTACCACGCTCCATTTCGTTCTTAATTCTGGTTTTAAGAAGCATAGTTGAAAGCTCGTTAGTATTTCTGCTTCTACTATCTTCATCGTTTTTTCTTCTTAGTGGTTGACTTGGATCACGAATTGTTTCAAGTGCGTTATTTGCTTGTTCTGTGTCAACTAAGCCATCTTTCAGCTCTACAATCCATTGTTTCACTAAATAACAGACATATTGCTTGGAAAACCCTTGTTCTCTTGCCCATTCTGTTTGTGTTATCCTTTCCATTTTTTTCTCCTTTTGACACCACTGCTTTTTCCTATATTTTTTAATTTTCTGTTTTTTGCTTTTCTTCCTTAATTTGAAAGAAAGTTTTGCCAGTACCTGCTAAAATCGCATCTCTACCGGTGTATACTTGCCAACGTTTAATTGTTACATCAACATATTTAGGTTCAAGCTCAATTGTTCTGCAGATTCTATCTGTTCTTTCACATGCAATTAAAGTACTTCCAGAGCCACTAAAAGGATCAAGAACTAATATCTCCTGGTCTACTGCTATTTATTATTGCTCGATCCATTAGCTCTGCTGGTTTCATAGTTGGGTGCAGTGAATTATGCACTGGCTTGTCATAAAACCATAAATCACTTTGATTTCTTCCTCCATACCACCCACTCACGTTTATTACCATTCTTCCATCCATATAATATTCCCTCATATTGCCGCTGATAATCAGACCTTCCAATCGTAAAGTGATTCTTTCCCCAGATGATAAAAGTTGACCAATAGCCTCCTGCTTCCTTAAATGCTTTTTGCAGCACTCCAAGTTCTGCTGATGCTATGCATATGTAAATTGCTCCTTTGGTATATACTAAAATGTGGGAGCAAATGTCATAGAGAAATAACTCATATTTTTCACCTTGATCATCACCCAGTATTTTCCTGTCATCTCTTTCCTGGCTAGCACCATAATCAACGTTATAAGGAGGATCACATACGGTGATATCTGCCATTTTATCATCCAATACCACTTTAAATGAGTCAATCAGCTTGCTGTCACCACAATAAATTCTATGATCACCTAAAATCCAAAGATCTCCTGGTTTTGTTATTTTTGCTTTTTTTGCTATCGTCATCTAAGTCAGAAAAATCTTCTCTTTCGCTGCTTTCCTAACCAACATTGTCAAGAAAGTGCTGAACCTTTTCAAAATCAAATCCAGTAAGTTTAAGATCAAAATTTAAGTCTTCTAAATCTTTAAGTTCAAGTTTCAAAAGATCATCGTCCCATTTAGCCCAATTAGCTAGATTGATTTGCAAGTAACCGAAAAGCTTTGATTTGTACATCACTTAAATTATCACTAAGAACAACAGGTATATTTTCCATACCAAGCTTTCTTGCGGCTTTAAGGCGTAAATGGCCGTCAACAACAGTTCCATCACTTTTTGCAACTATTGGAATACGAAAGCCAAACTCACGAATTGAAGCACACATTCTGCTCACCACAATGTCATTTTTACGAGGGTTTCTGTCATATTCGATAAGATTTTCAATAGGATAATAATGTATTTCTAAATTCATATTAATTCATTCATTAAGAAGTTAACATTATTATGAGCTATTTTGTCTTTCGTAAGCATTTGTTTTTCATTTTTAGGTCTTTCATCTTTTTTTTATGTTGCCTAAAATGCAATAGTAGGGTTTCTTTGTCTATTGGTTATATTAGATTTTGTAGTAAGCTAAAGTAGTATGTGTTAATTCATACTACTTATATTATTATTTATAATAATAGGGGTTATTTTGGAAACTGGCTTAAACCCACAATATTCTTAAGCTTTTTGCCAGCAATCCAGATTACAGATCAGAAATCTGCTGATTCCTAAACCCTTGAAAATCTAGCATTTTTTTATTAGCAGATTTCACAGATTTGGTAAACTGCACCAGATTCTGCCAAAACTGTATGGACTCCTTGAATCTGCTATACTTAATTATTTTACTAGTATAGATGGTTAAAATAACCCAGAAACCTAGCTCTGATAAATCCAGGAGTTTGGATCTTTAACTTGCACAATATCACCAAATTTTTGCGATTTATAGTCGGTTGGTAAAATTT
>NZ_JAZHPY010000111.1:0-2601 GCF_036711655.1 Wolbachia endosymbiont of Pentidionis agamae
TACAATCGACAGCGAGAAGTTACTGCAAGAAATAAACAAAGCGCCACTAGACCAACGCAGCGATGTTTTGGATGCTATGAAAGGCGCAGAAATCACAGGTAAAAAGGTTAGTGAAGTTAGGAAGCTGCTTGGTTTGCGAAAAGTCATGAAGTTTTCGGGAAAAGCGCAAAAATATATGGGGAAAGCTGGAATGGCATTATTTGCGAAGAACCTATTGGTTTCTGGAAGTAAAGGTGAATGGGATCAGGTGGGAATTGCTGCAGGGACATTTGCTGCTGAACCTGTTGTTAAAGCGGTGTCCGCTAAAATGGCCAAAAATGCGTTTAATATCCCCGTTCATAAAATGGTGAAACCTTTGAAAGCCACAGGAAGAGTCCTGTTCAAAGCATCTCCGATCCTAGGTGGAGTGGGAAGTGTATTCAGTGTGATGGACATTGTTAAGGATGCAAAGAATTTAAACTCAAACGATACTCGAGTTAGAAACGAAGCGATTGCGATGATTACATTAAACGCGGTTTCAATAGTAGTTGACGTAGTGGTCATTGCTTTAGAAATAGTGTCTTTAGTTGCAGGTGTGGCATCAGCAGCAGCATCGATCGCAGGTCCCATAGGCATCGCCGTTGGTTTAGCGATCGCCATCGGCACTCAAATCTATGCTGCTGTCAAAGCGGTTGATTATCTCGATAAAAATGTTAAAAAATTGACAGCGGCTGAGAAGTTTGAGGAAGGATTTCGGGCATTTCTAGGACTCGGACCGTCAGCACACATTCAGTATTTAATCAAAGAAAAACATAGACGCGAACGCAATGAACAACTTGCTAAGGTTCATGCAAAGATTGACGAAGATCTTAATCGGAATTACTCAACTGCTGTCGCAAATGATATCGTAGACTTCTTGAAGCGAAATCCTGATTTTATTTCAAAAGTGATACCATTGACGCAAATAAGATTCAGACCAATGGAGGAGACAAATGTATGTATCCGTGAGGTAAAAAAAGAATCAGGATGTTGTCACATTGCCGCAAAAATATTTTCCTTTGGAATTTGTACTGCAGTTTGTAAGAAGTGGACTGAATGTGTTGAACACAAGAAAGAAAGAAAATCGATGGACTGGGACTTGCCATCCATTCCACCGTCGGTAGCATCTAATCCATTGTTTAAACAATTCTCGTCAATTGCAGAGAGGTTCGGTGGTTATAATGCCGAAGCGCTGCAAACTAAAAATGGTGACACGTTCACACTTGAAATGAAGAACAGTGTTTTGATGTTAAACACGAAGGACACCATCCCTTTGATACCTTTCGATGGTAATTTACCTTCGGGATCAGAGATGCTTTGTAACGGTTACAGAGATACGATTTGGGCACAAAGGTATCACAGTTACCTGTGTAAAAATGCCATCGGAATTTCCTATAAATTGAATCGAAATCCAAATCCAGCGAATTTAATCGATTTAGGAGACGGCAATGATTTCGCAATTGGATTAAAAGATACAAGAAATGTTTTCGTAGTTAGAGACGGAATTAAAGTAATGGTCGGAGGAGATAAAGACGATGTGTTCATCTTAATTGGAAATCGAATTATGGGCCGATTCGTAGGTGGAGACGGGAATAACGTACTTAATGTACAAAATTTTTGCACTCACTTAACGCAGATTATATTAATTTTAAGCCATCTTCCACTTAATAGGTATGTGTAACTTATAAATTTTTTATTTTGCTAATTAATATCAGTAAGTATTTACTATATATTATTCAGTACGATTTGATTACAGTTTTTAATATTTTGTGTTCTGTTTATAAATGTTTATAAAAAAACAAAACAATATTCACATTTGTCAAATTCTACGTGTAAATATTCATTTTTTATAATAACTTTTAATTTGTTTTAGAAAAATGACCAAAATTAACTCGGACGGAGAAACAAGTGAATGTGTCAGCCAAGAGCCTAGACAGTCGTGTTGTGATAAAGTCTCACCCTTTTTCTCGTTTTCCATTTGTCAATGCAAACGTTGGAATCAATGCATGCAATATAGGAAAATCGGTTACAGAGGTCCGTTGAAACTGGATGATACAAAGAAATTGGACTTTGCCGAGATGCGGATTATTGTCGGAAAAAAATTTAGAAGTGAAGTTGTATACTGCAGTTGTGATGTGAGACAAGTAATATTGAACGGAGGTATTCATGGAAATCCGGATTCAGTTAATATTGCGGTGCCAAATTCTAATACTGCATCAAACAATATTAACACTGATCGTCTTTGTAATTACAAAATGCAAGTGAATGTCGACGAGAACACTAATGTTTATAATTACGCTTCTCGAGGACTGTTTAATTTCATCTTTAATGACGTTTCGTCACAAAGTGTGAGAGCAGTAGTCTGCGATTATGGACCGAGCATTGGTCAACAATCGGACAGTGAAGTTCAATTGAATTTTGTTTTCGAATACTCACTGTTTCAATCGACACATTTCTCTGTTATTCACAAGGATAATGTTAGTTAAAATTTAGTTTTACACCTAAACAACGATGGGAACAAAATTGATATAAAAGTGACCGGAAAATCAAAAGAAAGAAAAGGAGATTTTATCTTTAATCAGA
>NZ_JAZHPY010000112.1:0-2531 GCF_036711655.1 Wolbachia endosymbiont of Pentidionis agamae
CACAAAGTGAATAATAAGAGGCTTTCAACTCGTCAACTATACTTTGTTTAAACTTGTCAACGTTGATTCCAAATTCTTCTTTTGTTCCGAAATCTAGATTCTCGGAAATTTTCGTAACTATCCCCTGCGGTCGTGACACTCGAATTGTTTCCGTCGAAAATGTTGCTTTTTTATTCTCCGAATCAAAATTCACTCCGAAAGCAATATTTGTCGGCGATTGTCTCTTTTCTTTCGCATGGTAACCATTGAACTTTATTTGCTTTAACGCATCGATTGAATTTTTGTTTACTTTGAATTCCAATAAAATTGGATCTGACTTCGGGAAAGTGATTGTCAGATCTGAATATCCGGTGCCAGTTCTTTGCTCTTTAATGACGTGAATGTTTGAATTAGCTGTAAGTCTGCCTTCGACTGATCCAGAAATGAATCCGTCAAGTAAAGCCTCGCTTAGTTTAATGTCCGAAATCAGTTCAAAAGTTTCTCCTTTCATAAACATTTCGAAAGTTTCCAAATTGTAAGCTACAAACTTTTCAGCTATTTCCTGTTTGGTTGTTACATCTGAATTCAAATAGTTTCTCAGAAATTGTTTGAAGTTATCTGTTTCGGTGTTTTCGATTGAAGGAAGACGAACAAACAGTTTATCGCCGTCTGAGTTGACAGTTTCGCTGACGGATGATAATGGGAGCAACGTTTCCGTGACTCTCATTTCGAAAAGTCTCTGTGTTCGTTCTCTTTTCTTCGTCTCTTGTCGCAACGGAATGTGAAAAACAAAACTTTCAGTCGAATAATCGTTGAGACTCAAATCACCAAATTTCGTGATTAAATCATTAATTTCACTCTCTTTGAACTTTGCATCAATTTGTGATAATTCACTCACCACAAATGTCCTGGCAATAATTCGTTTCTTTCCTTTGTGTTCAACTCTCGCAACAATTTTCACTGTTGCTTCGACAAGCTCATTTTGCGATACTTCTAGTCCGATTGGCTTCGGTTCTGCTTTATACTCTGTTTTCATAAATATTTCCTTGATTCCGATTCTGTCCAAAGTTGCTTTTGATCGCATACCGTTTGATACTACCCCAAGAATATAACTCGACCAATATTCGAGTTTGTTTGTTGAATGAATATTAGGTGTATTTTCGAGAATTCGTGACATTCGTTGAGTAAAGTCGTTCACTTTTCGTCCAACAGCAACTTTTCCATCCTCTGTAAACAGATTCTCCTGCTTTCCAAATAAGTCTTCAAAAAGTTCTTTCCTGTCAACCTCGTGTTCATGTACAACAATCTTTTTTGAAGCTGTCGTTGGATCGACGCATTCCTATTTCAAATTTCTTTATTAACGAACTTCGTGCTTAAACTTACTTTTACTCTCAGTTCGCTTAAAACGAGAATCAAAATGAGACAAAACTTGAAAGAATCAATTGCAAACATTTTGATTATCAATAGAAACACATTGCAATTAGAAAATTTGTTTCTAACACTTTAAGATTTAATTTAATTCTTCGATCAATAATTTTGACTCGTCTTTGGCTGTTACTAGACTGATCATTACCAGAGTGAAACTAAAAGTTTTATTGTAACTGAATTCGAAAATGTTGTCTGCTAATTGCGATTAGGAATTAAACGGATACATTAATTAACAAGTTAAAACAAAAACTGAGTTATGATTCATAAACATAAACATGAATGCTGAACGTGTAATGCTGTACTCTTCGAAGGTTGAACGGTGAATATCGAATCGAATTGCGTTGTGTCGTTTAAACACTTCCTTTTCTGCGAAAAACGTGAAAGCCTCTCTGTAAGCTTCGTTAAATTAAATTAATCAATTATGTGAACATTTCATTGCCAACATTATCGCACTATTTCAATCTATAAAATCACTCAAAACCAAACAAACCGGGATTTCTTTGAATCACTGCATGTTTACTCTCTGAGTTTCAGAATTTAACAAACTTTCAATTTACCACAGAGTTACTGATTATGAAGTTTACACTATCGTATGAAATCAGTGTAAGTGACATCATCATAATATAAACTATCAATTGAAATTACTTAAATTACGGAACAAATGTTTCGATTCCATACACCACTTGACATTTTACTATTAATTGTCGACAAATGTTGTGTAATGGACTAACTGTTTTATATCTAATGTTCCATAGTTTTACTTCTTCATATTGAAGTTTTAACATTAAAAGTGATTTGTCTAGAAACAAAGGAACAAAATTTAATTATAAGAATAATTCATTTTGAACAACTAATTTGAAATTATAAGTATTTTTGTCATAAAAAGTAATTCGAATAAATAAATGTATCTTCATTTTATGAATGTGCACGAAGTAACAATCAATAGACTGCTTAGTATAACTTCAAAAGTTAAATATTTCGAGAAATTTCTCGTCATATAATAACTATCTTGATGTATGATTATTAGAGAGCGGATTATCGCATAATCGTATGTCGCATTATTATTTCACATAAATGGACTGTTTTTCTTATAAACGCATAATCTAAGGAATTGACATTTTTTC
>NZ_JAZHPY010000113.1:0-2501 GCF_036711655.1 Wolbachia endosymbiont of Pentidionis agamae
GATATGAGCAAGAAAGAAATTGTCGATGAGCTTTTAAAACAAAAAGAGCAGCTTGGCATCACAAATGAAAAACATGCTGAAGCTATAGTTTTTAGGCATTTTAAAAGACAAATTACAAAATTTAGATGATGATCAAGCTTTCAGACTACATAAAATTGGTAGTTTTTATCCAGTAAAGCTTAAAGAAAGAAAATATCGTAATGCTCAAAATGGACAGACTTCCTCCACATAGACGTATACGCTTTAGAGACTATAAACCCTCTCAATCTTAAAATTTCTTAAAGTAGCACTCTCATTTCCTTTGATTATAATATCCTCCCTTGGTTCTATTAAGTCTATATTCTCTACGCTTTCTGTAAAAAGATGGGCGACAATCCATGCCCTAGTTACATTACAACCTAATCTTTTAGTAGATTCAAACTTTTCAATAAATTGTTCTTTCGCCCTTTCAATTATATCATCTGATATTGCTGTAATTTTGCTGTGAATATTTATTGGAATCATCGTACAATTTACTACTTCTATTGTATCGGTCAGAATCTTTATATCATCTCTAGCAACTTGCTTTTTTAATATATTAAGTAATTCTTCTATATCTGTAGATAACTCCGTAGATAAGATTGATATTCTTACACTACCAGGAATAGGTGATTCGACCAATGCATCTTATATCAGCTGAGAGTGCATGATAGCGATAATGTTCCTTACTTCCTAAGTTCCCAAGCCCTTTATTTTTGCCTTGATTCTTTTCCTAAAAGCTTCATCCTCTTCTTTCTCTTTTCGCTCAACACCATAAAACTCAGCCAGATGATCAAGATCACTACCAATTGCAAATTTAAGTAAATTACTCTTTATTGCTTCATTAATCCTTTGTCTAATGAGTAATTCACGCCATGCTGCTATTTCTAAAATCTTCATCACTGGATCACTTTCAACGAGTGCTGTAAATGTTGGATCTCTACTAACAAGTTCTTCCTTCATTCTAGAAAAAATCTCTTCAAAGTTTAATTTCTCAATAATATTAGGTTCTTCCATTCTTATACAAGAATCACAATATTTTCGTTATTTGGTAAATATATTCCTTCTAAAGAAAGAGTAACTCTACCTTCTTTTACCTCTGTGATCTTCACTTTTTCTACCTTAAATCTTTTTTCCCACTTTTGTAGTGCTTCTGCAGTAGCTGCATAAATCTCTAATGTGAAATCCTTATTTATTGGCTTATCAGCTAACTCAAATAGCATAATCTCTTCTCATTACTCTACTTCCAATTGGTGTAGTCAGAATATCAATAATTGATTGTTTGAGATGCTCAATTCCTTCTAATTCTTTTCCTGTATTAGCATTCATTCCTCTCATTTTTCACCTATAAAAACATTAGAACTTCCTATTATTACCTTAAATCCACAAGAAACTAAGTCACCAATTCTTGCTACACCATAGCCATTTGCAAATACTGTTCTTGATCCATCTATTAATGTTTTTTCTTCTGTAAAATTATCTCCTTTGCGGCAAATTGGCTTGCCATTCACAAAAACATTTATGCTTCCAGTAATACAAAAATGAGGTACAGATTCTGCGCAGTAATCCCATAACCTTGCAATACCTGACATTAATTGAGATCTATTCTTGTTGCTTTAAGTTTTATACTATTTTTTGTCATTTCTATTTCCGATTCTCCAACTCTTAAAGTGATTTTATCAACTACAACAAATTCAAGGTGGTGAGTTTCTTTGTCATACGATAACTTTGTTCCATCTTGAAACATAAAACTGCTTACTTCTTTTCCTCTTTCCAAAGCAGGATATTTTTGTTGATATATTCCGTATAACACTACACCTAACGATAATTCACCAAGCGGAGAAAGTACTATCACTTGCTCATCGATATCAGGTGGAGACCAATTTCTATCTTTCCCAGCTCTACTTGTTATCCATGGGAGCCAACTCGTCAAAATTTCACCGATTTTTACTTTTACTCTTGCTTTTTCATAATCCACTTCTTTGATAATCCCAATACGGATAATATTGGCTAATTTTCTTTGTAATTCCGAAATAGCAAAGTTATTTTCCAACATTTTCACCTACATTAATGCTATGCGGCTGAATTTCTCCTTCTTCCCAAATTGATTTTCCTTGATGTATCTCGTGAACCCATTCAATCAGCCAAACTAAGTAAGCATCTAACTCTGGTTTAAATCCATCTGGTTCTGCGGAGATAAATTCTGCTGGTGAAATGTTCATATTAAACGTATTTTTGTTTATTATTCTTGCAACTTCGCTAGCCAATGATCTGACAATAAGAGATGCATTTTCTATGGTAGAATCAATTACTATCCTTGCTTCAAATCTAGCTTTTATGGCTAATTCCTCTGTTCCAGGATCATTTCCTTTTTCAAAACCGCTAAGCTCTACAAATACCGCTGGAGCTACCAACTCCTTCCTTATTGCTGGATGATAAACTTCACATGTTTGAATTGCCGGTATTTCTTCCTTTAGCGTAGC
>NZ_JAZHPY010000114.1:0-2462 GCF_036711655.1 Wolbachia endosymbiont of Pentidionis agamae
TTCTAACTGAGTTTTTATCTCTTTTATATCCTCTTCTAATCCAGAATTAGCATTAAAAAATTTTTTGATTAGTGACAAAGGTTATATTATTCAAGAGTTGTTTTATAAAGCCTGTTACCCACATAAAAAGTGTATGAAAAATGTGTTGATGTTTCTGAAAGAGAAGATTTTACTCTAGGAAAATATTGATTATCGAGACGATTTTTTACTACATGAAGCACAAATTTGAACTTAAGGTATAGATTTCAATTTTTTCTCTACTTCCTTTGTTGGCTAATCCATAGTTGTGGTTATAAAGGCAATAAACCTATGATGTAGCTTTGTAAACCCCTTCCTGTAAAGTATTTCAATGTAATCTAACTAAAATGACTCACAATTTCTATATTGGGATTGGTAATAAAATAATATTATGGTAATACTTTTGACAATTGTAATGCTAGGTATTCTAGTGAGTTTTCTGCAGCTTGACAATAGTGTATTGACAAAAATTTTGTCAGTGGCATTACAAAAATCATCGACTATACAAAAAATTTCTATTATTTTTTCCCTCATAAGTAACTTCCTTTTTTTATAATATCTCGGAGTTTACAACATTTTCTCACTTTTTTGTGATTTTAAGCCATAACTGGAGTTTGGACTATACGACTGCTGCCTGTTTCTCATAGGTTTTTTATAAATAAGATTTTTTTAACTCAAATTTTTTATTCAATTTCTTGTTACTAACTAGTTATGTTGTTATAATTCTAAATATTTTATATCTAACAATCCCATGGGAAAGAATTTTATATTTATATCTATAGCAGTTTTACTAGCAGTAGCTGTCACATTTTTTTATTTTGAAAACAAGCAAGATAAAGAAGTAGTAAATGTTTACTCATCACGCAAAGAAGAATTAGTACGAGTTTTATTTGATGAGTTTACAAAAAAAACTGGAATCAAAGTTCAATATATTAACGATGAATATGCTCCTCTACTGACTCGTATAGAAAATGGTGGTAAGGCAGACTTACTTTTAACTGCAGATGCAGTGAATCTTATTTTAGCAAAAAAGAGGGATTTGTTATCCAGTGTAGATTCAAAAATCCTGAAAGCTGCTATACCTGAAAAGTTTAGAGATAGTCAAGATTTTTGGTTTGGATTAACAAAAAGAACTCGCATTCTAGTATATAATAAAGAATTAGTTAGTGTTAATGATTTAAGTACTTATGAAGATTTAGCAAATGAAATATGGAAGGGGAAAATATTAGTTCGCTCATCCACTAGCCCTTACAATAGATCTCTCATTGCTTTTATGATTGCAAATAATGGATTTGAAAAAACAAAGGATTGGGTCCAAGGAATTGTAAGTAATATGGCTCGAAAGCCAAGTGGTGGTGATACTGAACAAATTCTCTCTGTTGCAGCTGGAGAAGGAGCAGTTGCAATAGTAAATAGCTATTATTTTGCAAGAATACTTAATTCAAAAGATGAAGTTCTAAAAAATAAATTAGGAGTCTTTTTTCCTAATCAAAATGACAAAGGTGTTATGGTTAACATTAGTGGTGGAGCAGTGGTTAAAAATGCAAAAAATAGAGCTAATGCTATAGCACTATTAGAATTTTTAGTTAGTGAAGATGCTCAAAAGCTCTACGCTGAGATAAATCAGGAATATCCAATACTAAAAAATGTGGAAGTTTCTAATATATTGCAATCTTGGGGACATTATACTCAGAGCGATCTTCCATTAAGTAAATTAGAGGAGCACATGATAGAGGCTGTTATGCTTGCAGATGAATATAATTGGAAATAAATATAAAGGCTTTATGTAATTCAATTTTACACAAAAATGTATACTAAATACGTTGCAATATCAATTGAATCAATGAAAAAGCTTGCAGGAGACATTGCAGGTGCTGCTAAAGCATTAGATGTGATTCTTTTATCTGGTGCTGTTGGTGCTGGTAAAACTACATTTTCTAAGTTTTTTATTAATGCTTTTTTGCCTAATGAAGTGGTGAGTAGCCCAACTTTTAATCTAGTAAATCTTTATCATTATGAAAATTTTGCTATTTGGCATTTTGATTTATATCGAATAAAGTCTTTTGATGAGCTCTATGAGCTTGGAATGGAGGAAGCACTTAGTACAGGTATTACTATCATTGAATGGCCGGAATTGGTATTTGATTTTATCAAGCTACCTCTGGAAATAAGGATTAATCATAATGTGCAAAGTAATAATCGTGATATAATAATAAAATCTAATATAAATTGGCAAAAAAGATTAAGAAATTTAGAGGTAATTTTAAATTAAACTACGACAACCAGATAGTACATAGATTAAAGTATAAGTGACAAAAAATCAAAGTGTTAGAAAATTATTTTCTTACGTCAAGCCTTATATATCATATTTTATAGTAGCTTTCATAGCTGTCTTCCTTTCAGCATTAATGTTTTTACTTTTTGGCAAGGAATTAAAAAATATA
>NZ_JAZHPY010000115.1:0-2385 GCF_036711655.1 Wolbachia endosymbiont of Pentidionis agamae
TTTTTTTCATGACTAACGGATTTATTACTTGATATATTGTTTGTCTTGATATTAGATTTGACTTTTTTATTATATATTTTTATGTTAAAGAAGTAAGTTATGCAATATAGAAGTTATATCATTTTACAGAAAGGCTTAAATAAATTTGCTTAGCGTAAATTTTCTGTAAGATTAACTTTTAAAAAAAGCATCGATACATGCGTCACGAAAAGCTTCATTTATATCTGGATGAGAGTGACAAATTCTATATATATCTTCTGCTGCTGCACCATATGCCATTGCTATTGCTGCTTCATTAATTAGTGTATCGGCATGTGCCCCAATAATATGCACACCAAGTATAGTATCTGTTGTGACACAAGCTAGCACCTTGACAAACCCTTCAGCAGAATCAGTAACTTTTGCTCTACCATTAGCAGCAAATTGACATTTACCAACCTTATACTTACGATTAGAGTTTTTCAATTCTTCTTCAGTTTTACCGATAGAAGCTACTGCTGGATAAGTATAAATAACTGATGGTATAATTTCATAGTTAACATGAGGAGATTGCCCTGCGATTATCTCTGCAACAGCTACTCCCTCTTCTTCTGCTTTGTGAGCAAGCATTGCACCACCTACGACGTCACCAATAGCGAATATTCCTTTTACATTTGTTTCATACTTATTATTCACTTGAATAAAACCGCGATTATCTTTTACTATCTTATCATCAATACCGACTCCATCTGTAAATGGTTTACGCCCTACTGCCATTAAAATTTTATCTACTTTTATAAAATTTACTTGATTATCCTTGGTTGAACAAATCTTTATGTTACCTTGTTTTATCTCTTCAACTTTAGTATTAAGTAAAAACTTTATTCCCTGCTTCTGTAAACTGGAAAGAATAGATTTACTTAACTCACCATCCATTGATGCAGCAACTCTATCTGAAAATTCAATTACTGTGACTTCCGCTCCTAATCTGCTCCATACAGAAGACATCTCAAGACCTATGGCTCCCGCACCAATAACCACAAGTTTCTTTGGTGCTTCAGTGAGCGATAATGCCCCTGTGGAAGAAATAATATTTTCTTCGTTAATATTAATCCCTGGAAGAGAACTTACATCAGAACCAGTGGCAATCACTATATTTTTTGCTTTGAATAGTTCATCTTTAACTGCAACTTCAAGATTTCCTGGATTAAAAGAGACAATTCTACCTAATCCATTAATTTTTGTAACCTTGTTAAGATTAAATAAATAATCTATACCTCTTCCTAGCTCTTGAACTTTAGTGTCTTTATAGCTTAGCATATCTTGCAAATTGAAATTTATATCCTTAACTTTTATGCCAAACTTTAATAAATCATTTTTCGCATGAACATATTCATGAGAAGAATAAAGCAATGCCTTAGAAGGTATACATCCAACTCTGAGACACGTACCACCAAAAATGCTATTCTTATCTATACAAGCAACTTTCATGCCAAGTTTAGATGCAGTAACTGCACACTTATATCCACCTGGCCCACCGCCTATAATTATTAAATCGTACTCAATCATATAAAACAAATTTATTTTCTAAAGAAAAAACGCCACCTTGCTTAGTTGTAAAAAATATCTCATGAAATTTAAATACTGGCAAATGAAAAACACCTTCCGGTATTTTTATTATCTTACCACCATTATCAAATCCTGGAAATGCAAGAATAAAACCGCTGCTACTCAATATCCACAATGTATGTGCGTATACAGCAGAAGAAAAATAAGTATTTGATTTTAGCTGCATTTTTTTTATTAAATCAGAGGACCAAATCACTTCTCCATTACGTACATCTAGTCCAATAATTTCATTATCTTTAGTAATAATAAAAACCCTACCACCTTCTCTTTGTTTTTTAATCAGTGGACTATAATTAGATTCAATATTTGACATACTTTTTACTTGTAATTGCTTCGACCATAAAACATTACCTGACTTTACATTAAAAGCATAAACATAAGAGTTATTTGCAGCTACAACAATATCATTATGTATTTTTGGCGTAGTGATAATATCTGTTAATTGTGTATCCAAAATATTGATAGATAATTTTTTGCTCCATAATTTTTTGCCTTCTTCGTCAAATGCTATTAGCTCTCCATTAGAAAATGGCGCTATTATCATATTATCTAAAATTGCAGGTGATACATCATATGAGCCTATGATTTCATTGATTCCATTTTGATACGTCCAAACTGAATTGCCATCTTGAATATTGATCACATGCAAACAATTATCAACAGTAAGAATTGTTAAGTTATCACCTATTATTCCTCCATTTCCTCTTATAGGTGCTCTGAAACTTACATGCCATTTGACTTCACCACTATTTTTATTGATCTTATATACAAAGTTAT
>NZ_JAZHPY010000116.1:0-2382 GCF_036711655.1 Wolbachia endosymbiont of Pentidionis agamae
TAGATGGAATTACACTCCTTTATATGTTGCAAAAGGTTTAGAAACCAAAAAATTACTTGTGAAGTATATTGCAAAATTAGAAATTTTTAACCCAAATATTGTGAATAATGAGGGATTTAAGAAAAACAAAGAAATTATAGAAAATAATTCTGACCTAAATTCTTATTATGCACAATGCAAAAAAGAGTTAATAGAGCTCGAAAATATAAAAATTGGAGATTCTACACTATATGAGATTTTAGAAGAGAAAAATTTAGATAAATTAGTAAATTTGTGGTGTAAGCATAAAGGCATACTAGATCAAGAACAGGAAGAATTAAAGAAAAAATATCCACACTACGCTGATATTTTAATTGATAAGATTAATGAAGTAAAAAAATATATCTTTATTAAAAATAATAAGCTTATTGTTAACTATTTATTTGATGGTAAGAATATAGAATTACAAATCATGCAGTACAATGAAATTGTTGAGTTTGTACAAAAAAATGAACATAAATTCCAGTCTGTAATGTCTTCAATATTTGAAGGTCATTTCATGCCAAAAGTTGAAGTTAATTATGATGTTTCTAAAGTATCTATTCCAACACTTCACGATATGTCATTGATCCAGACATTAAAAATTAAGCCTGAATCTTTAATAAAACATCTTAGTAAATTAAAAGAGGACACTAAAATTAAATATTTAGAGATAGATATTAATCAGTTAATGGATACTGCTCCAATTAAAAATGTAGAAATCAACCATGCAATAACTAACCAGCCTATAGAAAATACATCTACTTCTAACGTTCATGGAGAAGAAGTTGAAACTCAATTTATATCAGATATTGATGAATCAAAAGAGCAAACTAAAACTCAACCTACAGTAGCAAATAGCTCTTCTACTCCTAGCGTGCAAGAAGAAGCGAAAATTCAACCTATAGCAGTTAATTTAACGGATACTGTTTCAGAGGAAAAAACTCAAACTCCAAATTCTAAAATCTCAGATGCTGCAGTTGCAGGAACATCAAGTAGCAAGTACATCTAAATCTCAGATTAGAGAGTAGAAATTTTATCAGCTACTGTAGGTAAATGCAAAACCTATAGTAGCCTGCAGTATAGACACATTATAGGGCTTCCGCTGCAGCTGGTGTTACGTATACTCCTGATAGAGTATGTTAATACAAAGCAGGCAATAGGTCTGAAAGTTCAACAACCGTAACATGGTCAACTTAATATAGGATATGAATTTAAAGTTACAGGTTTTGAAAGAGGTCTATTGAAAATTAGATAAATATAACATATGATAATAAACAAAAGTATTCTTAATTTAAGATATAAATGTTTTTAATTTCTTAAAATCATTCAGAGTATTATAATCTGTAAAGTCAGATTTCATTGGAGTTATGGTAATAAAACCTTTGTTAATTAATGTTGCACTATTATCTGTGTTATTTTTATACCAACCTAAATTATAATCACTATTACTTGTATCCAAGGCAAAGTCTGGATTGATATCAAACTTTCCTTGTTCAATAAATTGAACTCCTGTTATTGTTTTAGTACTAGGAAAGTTTACATTCATTACTACATCGTTTGGCCAACCTTGTTTGAGTAATGCATTGATTACTTTTAGTGCATAGGTTTGACTAGGAACCCAGCTTATTTGACCATTATACGCTTGACTCAGTGCAATTGAAGATATAAGCCGTGCTGCACCTTCCATTGCTGCACCAATTGTACCTGAATAACATACCTCATCCCCAATATTTGATCCATAATTTATTCCAGATAGAATCAAATCTGGTTTCTTTTTCATGAGCTTATGTAATGCAACAATAACGCATTCTACAGGAGTTCCAAGCACACTAAATTCTTTATCATCATGCTTATTTATTTCAAGAGAGTTTTCTATCAGATACTTTATTGATCTTGCTGATCCACTTCTATCATTACATGGTGCTACTATCCACACTTCTGATGCAAAACCTAAAGCAACCTCTCTTAACAACCTTATTCCTGAACTTGAGAAACCGTCATCATTCGTAATAAGTACTATCATATAAATCTAAATAAAAAGATTATATGATGAATATATTATTTTATAAACCATAATTTTATATTATAAAATTTGCTATAAAATAATAGGGATTACTGAATCAAATAGATTAAAAAAAGATATCTACAGACTGTCTGAAAGGTAAGTAAAATATGATATAAAAGTGATAAAAAGGTGAGATTAAGATGTACTCAAGTGATATAAAGAATTGGAGATTTTGAAGCGACATCTTGAATCACAAAAAACAGGAAAGCCAAAAAAACATATTAGACCTCTTGCATAACTTATATCCAGATTGTAAATTCCAGCTTGAACCTCAAATCAAAACTTCGGTATTTATC
>NZ_JAZHPY010000117.1:0-2329 GCF_036711655.1 Wolbachia endosymbiont of Pentidionis agamae
TTAAAAAATATTAAAGAAAAATGCTTGTGATCGTTATGCAAGTTATGATTAATTTAATGTTTTTCATAAATAATCAATACATGCCATACATGATGTAACAATTAGGTAAATAATAAAATTAATAGGAAAAAGAATTATGGAATTAGAAGATAGAATTTATAAAGATCAAGGAGAAAATAAAGAAAAAGAAGGTAAATTTTATATCAAGTACTTTCTTGAAGGGTTGCTTTCTGAAAAATATGTTGTTAAAAATACTTTAGAAAGCTATGAGCTAGATTTAAATCAACTTAATAAGTTCTTAATAAAAAAGAACTCTAGCTTGATAACTGCAACTAAAAGTGACATAGATGATTACATGCAAAATTTTTTATACAAGCAAAATTATAAGGCTGCGTCTATATCGAGAAAAGTCTCTACTATGAGACATTTTTATAAATTTTTATTTGGTGATCATATCATTAATACAAATCCTGCAAAAGAACAAAGGAACCCAAAGATTGTGCTTTCATTGCCAAGGTATTTAGCTGTAGATGAAATGAATCTTTTGTTAACTACTGTAAGGAGACTTGCAAGTATGTCGTTAACTAATGGTAAGAAGAATGAAATCATAGGTAATAAAAGACTATGTGCAATGCTTGAAATGCTCTACTCCTCTGGGATGCGTGTTTCTGAGCTTACTCACATAAAGCTAAAGGATGTATTAGGTCTTATTAATACTGATAATACTGATAATAAAGAGTATTTTATTACTATAGGTGGAAAAGGAGGTAGAGAAAGACAGGTATTTTTAAATGAACAAGCAGTTAAAAGTTTGCATGATTATTTATCTGTTCGTTCACATTTTCTTACTGAAGGCACGCAATCTGAATGGTTATTTCCTGGAAATAAGAAAGATCATCCTATTACTAGACAGCGTATTGCCCAACTACTTAAGAGTATAGCTGGAAAGCTTGGTATTAAAGTTTCTCCACATGGAATTAGGAATACTATTGCTACTCATCTCTTAAGTGAAGGTGAAGATATTTTTCGTATAATGAAAATGCTTGGTCATTCTAACGTTGTTACAACACAGAGGTATACTCATGTTGCTAATGAAGAGTTAAAAAGTCAATTATTGAATTTACATCCTATAACAGAAATAGTTTCAGATAAGAATGTATAAAAAGTAAATTGACATAGAGTGTTATTTATTACAACTATTATTACTTTAAGATCAAGAGTAGTAATGGTTGTGATATTAAATCTATTGTTTAATCTATTTTTAGTATTATGGAGCATTACTTATAGTTTTATTACTATCCCTATCATTTTTTTACCATATTATTTTATTTCCACTACTCTTAATATTTCAGTAAGAGTTGCACTATTTATGTTATATTTTTTGTGTGGGATTAAGTATGAAGTGATAGGAATTGAGAATATACCAAAGGAAAAATCTTTTATAATAGCGTCTAAGCATCAATCCACTCTTGAAACATTTATTTTTCTACTTTTATTTAAGGGGTCAGTTTTTATTTTAAAAAAGGAGCTAAAGTGGATTCCGTTTCTTGGATTGCATTTAATGGCACTCAAGATGATTTTTATTGATCGTAAATCAGGGGTAGGTTCCATACGCACAATTCTTAAGTTAGCAAAAATGCGTATACAGGAAAATAAGAACGTAATTATTTTTCCAGAAGGTACAAGAGTTAAAGTAGGGAAAAATGCAAAGTATAAAGCAGGTATTGCTACTTTATATCACAATTTATCTGTACCTGTATTGCCAGTAGCTTTAAATACGGGTTTATTTTGGCCAGGTGGTATATTTTCTCTGAAGAAAAGAAGAGGTAGTGCAACAATTGAAATACTGCCACAAATAAATCCAGGACTTAGTAAAGGTGATTTTTTGGAGAAATTAAGGAATGTGATTGAAGAAAGAAGCCATCAATTAGAGAAAGATGTTGCGGGATGTAAGTAGAAAGTATATAATAAAATCTTTATAGTTTAGAAAATGGCAAACCATAAAAGTGCACGCAAAGTGATAAAGGTAATAGCAAAACGTACTTTAATCAATAAAATGCGTAAAAGTATGGCACGTACTGCTGTTAAGAAGTTACTTGAAGTAATAAAGTTTGGCGATAAGGAGAATGCTATGATGGCATTTAGAAAAGCTGAGTCCTGCTTACATAAGTGTGTTAGTAAAGGTGTTATGCATAAAAATGCAGCAGCAAGGAAAATAAGTCGTTTAAATACACGAGTAAAATTATTAATGACAGCATAATTTTATCTAAGTTTTAAGAGCATCCATGTTAAATATATGAATCGCAAGGCATTACTTAAGCTAGATGAG
>NZ_JAZHPY010000118.1:0-2046 GCF_036711655.1 Wolbachia endosymbiont of Pentidionis agamae
GTAAAATTTTCGTTGCATTATATTTTTACATAATATATAATAGATTACTTTATATTGTGTCGATGAAAAGTTATGCACTCAAATATTTACTTGATATTAAAAAATAATATATATAAAAAAATACTGTCATATTTTGCAATATTATCTAATTTTAGATGGAAAAATGATACTGCATTATCTTTACACGATGCAGTGCAATGCAACAACATAGATTTAGTATGTCAATTATTAAACGAAGAAACCGCTTATGAAAAAGATAAAGATGGCATGTATGAATATGAATATGCAATAGATGATTTAAACCTGGATATGCTCTTAAAATTTTATTACTTTTACAACATACAAGTTCAAGTAAAATTAAAGCTAGAACATAAAAAATTAAATAGCAAGTTAACTTTTCAGAATAATATGTATGGAATTGGTACTGTGCTTGCAACAATTGTAAGCATTGCAAGTGTTTTATATGGGACAGTGATAAATTTTACAGCACAATCTCAAGAAAATCTAACAACAGATTTTGTTATAAGTCAGGTAGTGCCTGCTATCGCACAGTTATGGCAGTATATGGCTGAATCAAAATATAACTTAACTGAAATTATTACTGAATTTGCTAATGCAACTGTAGGAAGGAACGAATATATAGAAGATAATTCCTTAAGGAATATCATAGTAAAATTAAAAAGCATGGTTTATAAAAGTATAATGGAAAATAAGGAAGTTAAAAATGAGTTAAAAAATTATAAATATAAGAATGTGAACATATCGGCTTTCCACTTTTTAGAAGAAAAAATCAAATCATTCAATAATGTCTATGGTCAGATATTAATGTTTTCTTCTCTTGCAATAGGTATTATGGCTTTTTTTAGCCTAATACCTTGCTTTATAGGTTTTCGACATTCTAGGCAATTAACACTACAAGAAAAATTATTTGATAAAAGTGAAGACATTATAGAACATATAAAACACATATTATCTAACAATATAGATAATATTAAAGATGAATTATTAGATTTTAATCTCACACCACGGCATAGATTACTGTTACCTCTAATAACGCAGGAAAGACCACCGTCAGAAAGTATTAACCAAGCAAATCATAGAAGTTTACCAGAGGTAATGAATGTTTCACATAAGAATAAATCAAATCAATTAAGTGTCAACCATTTGCCAGGAGCTGTTCCAGATTATGAATTAACAAGTATCTTATCAGTAGATGAGCCAAGTACTTCATTTCAAAGACATTGATTTATTATATAATTTTGCTGCTAAAATCTCAGTAATCATTAACAACATTATTTTTATTTTATTTATATTACTAGCAACACCAAGGTCTTGTATCATAGTGCTAGTATTAGCAGAAGAACTAAAAAGCTTCTTAACATCAGGCACCATATAATATAGTATACGCGATACACTAATTGTAGCACTTACACTAAGAATAAAAACTATCTCGTTACCTAAGTGTATTGGTATATCTGATACATTAAACATATGGATTTTAATCATAAAACCAGTTAATCCAAGTAAAAAAATTAAAGATTTTAAAATTAGAGACTGTGTTAAGTCATTATCTTTGCTAGAGTCCTTATTAGTTTTCCATTCTTTATATGCACGGTAACATAATATAGATTCAAAAACACCTACAAATAAAATTGTTGGTAGCAATTTAACATAAGATATGACTCTTGCATTATCAAGAAGATCCACTACTTTTGTTTTAATTAATACTTTCGTGACATTATAAATTAATAACACTGATATACTTATAATTCTAAGTTTTTTATGTTTATGATTGCTTTCTTTACTTTTTTCAGTGTTAATTAGGTTCTGTAAAATAGATATATAATACAGTATACTTAGAATAATTAGTGGCATGCTCACTATTGAAGCAATATTACTTATAAAAAGAATATAGTGCTTATTGGTATTAATAAAATTACAACAAAACTGTAGTGATATTATATGCCCTAAAGATACTATAGATATTAGAACATCAATAGCTGTTACTATTTTAGTATTGCGAACATCATTTGCCTTATCTATTAC
>NZ_JAZHPY010000119.1:0-2014 GCF_036711655.1 Wolbachia endosymbiont of Pentidionis agamae
TGTCAGTTCTTTACAATGTTCTACTATTTTTTCTAGAGCTTCATTAATTTTCCAAGAAAAACATAAAGTAATAGATTTTATTTCTTGATTTTTAAGAAATGTGACTAAATCACTGATATTAGGACGATCAATACTAAAATTGATATGAGAAAGATCTAGGTATTTATCTTTTAAACGCTCTTTAAAATCAAAATTCATAATATTCTCCTTCATTTCTATATGCCTATAACCATAACTCTAGTTTCGAATTTGAGAAAGTATAACTTAAGCATAGGCAAATTCCAGAACTGTGCACAAAAGCTATATCCGTAACGAGTAGCAAGTTCTCGAAAATTCTTATTGAACATTATTTTATATCTAACATCAACACTACACAAACTATGTCGATAGTCTTCTCATTCCCTGATTCAAAATTATTATAGATAGACACTAACAAAATTAGGAGATATGAAAGAGTTTAATTAAAATTATAAAAAATTAACTTTAGAAAATAGTTTTAAAAAATTACTAGTAGTGATTTTTGCTATTTCAGATGATTCCTTATTCCATAACTTTGCTATACAATCCACAACATATTTTACCATTTTTGGTTCGTTTTTCTTACCTCGATAAGGTTCTGGCGAAAGAAATGGTGCGTCCGTTTCAACTAAAACGTATTCTTGTGGCACACTACTTACTATTTTCCTTAAAGAATCAGAATTTTTAAAAGTAATAATTCCAGAGAATGAAACGTAAATCCCTAGATCTATTGCTTGGTAAGCAAGTTCCTTCGAAGAAGAAAAACAATGAAGCACTCCTTTAAAGTTACCAACTTTCATCTCTGATCTTAAAATGTCAATCATTCTACTATCTGCATCTCGCGAATGAATTACAATCGGTAATTGAGTAATTTTTGCCGCTTCTATGTGTGATATAAAACTTTTTTCTTGGCTTTCTTTATCATTAGACTTATAAAAATCTAATCCAGTTTCACCAATGCTGATAACCTTTTTATTCTCTGTTAATTTAATTAAATCTTCTGATTTAATATATTCATCTGCAGCATTAAGAGGATGAATACCAACTGATGTATAAACTTGATTATAGAGTTCAGAAATTCTAAGTAAATCTTTGAACTCCATTATCTTTGTACATATAGTATGTAATAATTTTACATCATTTTCCTCTGCATCCTGAATTAGCTTAGGTATATCATCCTCTGCAAAATAATTTAGATGACAGTGAGAATCTATAATCACGTATTACCTTATAATATTACTTACTTATATTATTATCTTGAATAGGATTTTCAACCACTAAGTGATCCATTTTAGTACTTAAATAACATCTAGCACGCACATTTTTTCTTATGTTTTTATTATGGAAAAAATCCTCTTTAAGTTTAAGACTTGCTGATTCCTCTTGATTCTTAGAGTTATTGTGATAACCAGATACTGAAAATAGATAATTAACTTTATCATCTTGTTCATTTTTTTTACACTTCCCAGTAAATTGAAGATTTGCTATTTTTTTACCACTCTTACTTACTAATTGACATTTCATCAATTTACTCATTTCTTTTGGAAAACTTAACGCTATGTATCCATTATCTTTCAATGTAGCAGCCACTTCAAATTCTAAGATATTTAAGAATTCCTTTTTCACCTCATTTCTACCGATCTCTTTTGCATTACTATGTGTTTTATATAAACCATAAATTACTCCTGCAGTAATTGCTACTGCCAAAATAGCAGAAATGTAAGTAAGAAGGCTGACTGCAGCATTATAGCTACCCAGTGATGGATCAATAGTGAATTGCATAAAACTAGGCAGCTTTTCAGCAATTTTGCAAAATTTATCACCTAATTCAAAAGCATGAAGTAATCCAATACTAGCAGCAGCAACTGTTGGAACAGCAAAGGTAAATACTGCTAAAGATATTGAAGTCCCAATTACAATATCTTTAGCATATAACCAATAATTTTTTGTTTTTTGTTTGATAATCATAATTTTTACCTTACTATTAATATTTAAT
>NZ_JAZHPY010000011.1:0-14452 GCF_036711655.1 Wolbachia endosymbiont of Pentidionis agamae
TTAAATAAGAGAAATAATGATAAGTTTTTCTCTTATTTAAATTAATTAATATCTTGATATTATATTTAATATCTTATATAACATAGTTATGTTATAAACATCTATGGAGAAATTTATGGAACATAAATATGAATTAAATAACAAACTAATTGCTGCGGCAAGAAAAGGGGATTTGGAAGGTATAAAAACAGCACTTGCTGCAGGAGCTGATATTAATTTTCATGACGATTTGTATTCTTGCACTGCTTTAATGCATGCTGCTCAACTTGGCAATGTGAATGTAATTGAATTTTTGATTGAAGAAGGTTCTGACATTTATGCTCGAGATAATGATGGTAAAACTGCTTTAATGATTGCTGCTAAAATGTGCTTTAAAGATATAGTGGAGTATTTAATTAAAGCAGGAGCTAATATTAATCATCAAGATAAGTATAATAACAATGCTTTGATATGTGCTGCTAAAAGTGGCTATAGAGTACATGTCTCTTTCATAGAATATGGGACTAAAGTGGACTATGAAGGTACAGTTAAGTCTTTATTGACAAAAGGAGCTAATGTTAATGCTCAGGATAGAGATGGCAAGGCTGCTCTGCATCACGCTATTGAAAGAGAGTATAATGGAATATTTAATTACACATGGTGCAAATTGTGATATTAAAGATAAAAATGGTAACATTTCTCTAAATTATACTTCTAATGAAGAAATTCTCAGGCGTTATTTTTGTGGGGATGAAGTGCCTACTTAACTTTCAGGCACTTTAGTTCATTGGCACTCTCAGTCTCAAGGTAGATAATAATATTCAGAGTTTTTTTGCTCTCAATGCTAAGTAAGAAGGTTGCTTAGTTCAATTCTTTTATTAAAATCAAGCCTAACGGATAATTTTGCTTAAAAGCAGTAGCTTATGGGAGTTCACTTGGTAATACAGAGGCATAACAAGTGTTACATTTTTCCTGAAGTGTCAGTGTTTTTATAAAAACACTAATACTTATTTCAATATCAGTTATTAGAAATACCTTGCAATGCTCCTCCACCTACTGCATTCACATCAGGTGAATCCAAGCTGCTTCCAGGAGTTGATGAATTATTGATTCTCAAACATGCTCTCAGAAATTCTTGTTGATATGTTTGTTGCAACAATTCGTTACTAACAAATGCTTTTTGTATCCCTTCAAAAAGTTCTTTAAACATTGGATCCTTTAGAATATTTGTAATTACTTCAGTATTCCATATAGTTTTTAAAAAACTTACAAATACTTCTTGTATCCCTTCAAAAGGATTTTGTTTACGTTTTATCTCTTGGTCGTTAAGATAATGATTTAGTTGAAGTTTTGCCTCTTCCGCCTTCTCATGTTTACGTAAGCAATACTCAGTTACAAGAAAGGCTGTAGCAGATATAAAAAAACTGATAATGAAACTAATGCAACAGCATCTAGTACAGCTGTATCTACTCCAGGAAAAAGAATATATGTTGGAATAGTAGAAAAGGCTGTAACAAGCCCAATACATGACATTGATCCTGTTAAGAATAGAATTATGTATAATATATCCTCTTCAGTAGTACGTTTTCTACCATTAGCAGGTAAATTCGGTGATTGTACGTTCATAATTTTTCTATTTATTAATATAATATATATATATTAGTTAAAATTATTAGAAAGTCAACTAAATTTGTTGGTAATTTTAAAGTTAGAAATATGAAGTAGTAGAAAGAGCTAAAAGAAGAGAAGTTTTATAGATTATAGGAATAAAAAACAATAAAGAATTATATAAAACAAATGAAAAAGCAAATGGCAGAAGGAAAACAAATTGAGTAAAGATGCACTTGTTGATTTGTAATATCTTCATGAACCTGTTTTTATATAAAAAGGTCATCATATATTTTCTTGACAAGAATAGAATATTTATTAAAATAATAATATTATTTATATATATGATAAGATTATGCATTCAAATGGTCTCAACAAATTAAAAGATAGATTTAATCAAGATGAATTTAAACACTTAATTAAGAGATGTTCTAAATTAGAAGAAAGATCTAATAAACGTCTTGAAGTAATAAAGGAATATAAAAAGAATTTTCAAGATGTAAAAAATGATTCAAAAGAATTGAAGCAGCTTCATGTAGACTGGAATAATAGAAGAAAAGATTTTTTAAATTTAGATGAAGATTGTAATAAATTTACATCAAATCTGGAGGGTTTGGGTGCTTTAATAAAGGAATACGAGTATAATAAGGAATCTCTCAAAGCAGAAGCTAAGTCAAGAGAAGAAGTTGCTTATAATAAGCTAGAATGGGATGAAGAATCTAGAACTGCATTTTCCATAGAAGAATTTGAGAATTTACTAAAGAACAAAAGTATAAATAAAGAACAAGCAAACAAGATAAAAGATAAAATAACAAAAAAGAAGGAAGAGCAAGAAAAGTTCTTAAAATGTAATAGAAGTGTACAAGCACAAGATATATTAGTTAAACAGGGAGTATTAACAAACAACAATTTACGGGCAAAAATGCAGGAAAGAATAAATGAATTTATTAGTGATATTAATGCAGTAAATACATATGAAGAAATTGAAAAAAAATGTAGTGAATTAAAGAGTATTTGTGAAAAAGCAACTGATAAGTTAAAGGACATTGAAGAAAAGTTAAATGGTTTTAAAAGTCATTATTCCAAGTTACAGCAAAAAATAGAATCTCAACTTGATTTATTACAACAGCAAAATCCTACTGTTCATAAAGATGATGAGGTAATAAAACAAGAAATAGTAGAAAAAATACAAAAAAGAAAAGAGCGAGAAAACAACGAAGAAAAGAAAATAAAGAAATTCTGCGACAAGGAATAGATAAGGGTAATGTAAAAAAACATTCATCAAGTTATGCTAGAAAATTTGATAATCAGCTGAGAGAGACACTAAATAATTGTGCATCAGACATCGTAAAGCAAGGGCAATATACTGTATTTAAAGATGAAAAAATTAAAGATATCATTACTAAGTATAATGAACATTATATCTTCGCTCAAGCAATTTTGGAAATGGTACTGAGTAAAGCCGATAAGGATTCTAAGCAAAAAGATGTTAAGCGTATACGAGAAGAGATAAAAAACATCAACTCTTATATTGAAAGCATGTTTATTATATGTGACATATCACATCTTAATAGGAATAAAAAATCTCACCTAAATATACAAATGAAACTTATAAAGAAGAAAATTGAAGAAGCTAAAAATGAAGTTAAAAGTAAAAAGTGCGATCTTCCAAATGATGAATTATATCAAGAGTTATGTGATACCTACGAATTATTAAAAACTAGTAAGGAACAAGTAGAGATATGGAATGGAGAACAAGAAAAGAAACAAGAGGAACTGCAAATAATAGAAAAGGAACTGCGAAAGGTGCAAGGATTTGATGAGATGGAAGAACAGTTAGAGGAATTAATATCAAATCCACTTATTAATTTAGGAGATTTAGTAAAAATGGAACATAATACTTTAGGTATACATCTAGATGTACTGCAAAAGATAACAGAGGCAGTACCTAGTACTAGGCTTAACGATACGAAAGAAAGTGTTACAAATATAAAAGAAAACTTAGTAAAGAAAGTATGATTAGGTTTGTTGAGTAAAATCAGGTAGTAAAAGTAAATAAAGATTCTTTAAAATTAGTGAAGATACTTAAGCTATATAGATAACTTTTCAAAAACCTTCACTAAAGATTCTGTTAAATGTGCTATCATATCTTCAGTATGATAAGGAGTAGGTGTAATCCTAAAACGCTCTGTTCCTTTTGGAACAGTAGGGTAATTTATATGTTGTACATATATTCCATATTCATCAAATAAAATACCTGACGCTTTCTTAGATAATGAAGGATCACCGATTATTATTGGAATAATATGAGTTTTTGTAGGAATAAAATTAATGCCTGCATTTTGAAGAGCAGTCTTTACTTTTGTAATGACTATTTTATGTTGCTCTCTTTCAATGTTGCTTGATTTTAAATGTTCTATGCTAGATTTTGCTGCTGATGCAAGGGCTGGTGATAAAGCTGTAGTAAAAATAAATCCAGGAGCTGAGCTTCTTATGACATCAATTAAACTTTTTGAGGATGCTATATAACCACCCATTACTCCAAAAGCTTTAGATAATGTACCCTGAATAACAGTAACTCTATCCATTAAATTATATTCTTCTGCTATTCCTCCACCTCTACCTCCATATAGCCCAACTGCATGAACTTCATCTAAATAAGTAATTGCTCTATATTTATCAGCAAGATCACATATTTCTTTGATAGGTGCTATATCACCATCCATGGAATATACAGATTCAAAAATTATCATCTTAGGTATATTCTTATCTACAGACTTCAATAATTGCTCTAAATGATTAACATCATTATGCTTGAATATATGTTTCGGTCTTCTACCAGCTTTTATTCCTTCTATTATTGAAGAATGATTTTTCTCATCTGAAAAAATTATTACGTTAGGAATAATGGATGATAAAGTACTAATTGTAGTCTGATTAGCTAGGTAACCACATGCAAAAGTTAATGCATCTTCCTTATTATGAAGATTTGCTAAAGATTGTTCTAATTCAACAACTTCTTTTGTAGTACCAGATATATTCCTTGTACCTCCAGCGCCAACCTGCACTGATGAATTTAGAGTGGATATCACACTTTCATTCTGTGCCATTCCTAAATAATTATTGCTACACCAAACTATTATTTTACGATTTTTTTCATAATCCATAGTATAAGGTAGACCACCTGGTAGAGAAGCAAAGTGAGTAAATTTACGGTAACGACCCTCCCTTTTTATATCATCTATCTTGCTTGAAAATATTTTTTCATAATCGACCATATACTGTACTTATTTCATTAATAAAAATTATAGTGTATTTCTTTTCAATTGCTACTAAAAGACTAACTGCAAAAATTGCAATAACCATAAAAAGAAATTAATACATGTATTTTTACACCATACCAATTTCTAAAGTTAGATCTAAAACATCCATGAAAATAATTCATAAAATCGCTTTAAAACGGTATTTCATCATCGATTAGCTCGTTTTCTGTTTCTTGATCAAAATTTTCATAAGGATTTTGTTGTTCCTTCTTCATTTCTTGATTATTTACAATTGGTTGACTGCCTTTTGAATCAAGTATAGAGAATACACTATTAAAATTCTGCAATACAACTTCTGTGATATATCTTTCATTATTATTTTGGTCAACCCATTTCCTTGTCCTTAAAGTACCCTCAATATAAACTTTATTACCTTTTTTTACATAATCCTTTATTAACTTTACTAGCCCATCATTGAAAACCACTATGTTATGCCATTCTGTTTTTTCAGAACGCGTACCTGAGAGCTTATCAACCCAACTTTCAGATGTAGCAATTGAAAATGCAGCCATTTCTTTCCCATTTTGCGTAGCTCTAATCTCAGGATCTCTTCCCAAATTTCCAATTAATATAACTTTATTGACAGTACCATTAGACATATTAGCTTTAATTATACTTAACTTTAATTATTATTTGATAACTTAACATTTGTCAAACTTAATTTAAAGCGTGCTTAGAGGGATTTGAACCCACGGCCTTTGCCTTCGGAGGGCAATGCTCTATCCAGCTGAGCTATAAGCACACTTCACAAGTATTGAGATGAGAAAATTTACTGTCAACTTTAAAACTCTCTCAATTTATTTATGACAATTAAAGATATATAGAGCACACATCTCATATTGACATTTTATCTATGTATTTTATAAGCTCTTTTACTGCATCTACAGATTTTTCAAACATCTCTTGTTCATGATCATTCATTTTAACTTCAATGACTTTTTCAATACCATTCTTACCTATAATTGCAGGTATACCAATGAATAAGTTTTTTATTCCATATTCACCATTAAGATAAGCAGCACATGGTAAAATACGTCTTGTATCATGTAAGTATGCTTCTAACATACATACAGCTGAGGATGCTGGTGAATAATATGCTGAACCTGACCCAAGTAATTCAACTATTTCTCCTCCTGCATTACGAGTACGTTTAATTATTGAATCAACTTTCTCTTGTGTAATAAGACCTAGATTAATGATCTCAGTCAGCGGAATACCAGCTACGGAAGAATAACTAACAAGTGGTACCATAGTGTCACCATGTCCTCCAAGAACAAATGCAGATATATCTTGGATAGAAACATTTAATTCTTTTGCAAGAAAATAACGAAAGCGTGCAGAGTCAAGAACACCTGCCATACCGACAACCATATTGTTTGGAATATCTGAAAACTTATGTACTACTGAAACCATTGCATCTAAAGGATTAGTAATTACTATTACGAATGCATCTGGTGAATATTTCTTAACATTTTGAGCAACTTCTTTCATTACTGTAGCATTAGTTTTAAGCAAATCATCTCTGCTCATTCCTGGTTTTCTAGCAATACCTGCAGTTATAATAATTGCATTTGAATCTTCTATATCTTGGTACTGATTAGTGCCGATTATATCGATATCAAAACCATCTATAGAAGAAGATTCTGCGATATCAAGAGCTTTACCTTGAGGAATACCTTTATTAATATCAAGTAAAACAACGTCGCCAAGCTTTTTTAATGCAATCATATGCGCAAGAGTGCCGCCAATATTCCCTGCACCAATAAGGGATATTTTTTTCCTATTTTTCATAAAAACCTCCAATATCTATGTAATAATAAATCTTCATATAGTTATAAATACAGCTACTATTTTTTTTCTCCATAATTTTTATTATCAGAACTTTTTGCTTCATAATTACTAATTATTTCACTTATATTGTCCTCTGAATTCTCACTTGAATTCTTGCTACTTTGATCAACATGCAAATTTCTACTTTCTATTTCATATTCTATCTCATTATTAATTTGTTCTATAGTTTCAATAAAGGACATATATTCTTCTTTACTGTATTCTTTTCCAGATGAATTCTTTTCAAGAAATAAATCTCTTAATTCAATAAATTCATCATTTTTATTTGCGTAATCTATAAAATTTTTCTCTAAAAAAATAAGTTCACTAAATAACTCTCTTGCTTTTATTAAATCTTGATCTTTTATTTTTTTTAAATTATCAAGATCTTCTAAAACTTTAAATACCTTCTGTTCTTCTTCTGCTATCTCTTGGTCTTCTCTTTCGATACTAAGCTGAATCTCCTTGTTTTCTGCGAATTTTGCATTTAAAGCTTTATTGAGATTATTAAAGTCAACATTACTGGTATCACAATTATCAAGCAACATATCTACCTTTGCTCTACGTGCATTTAAAATGTCTTTGTAGCTATTTAATTTAATGTTACCTTCACTGTCTTGATGCAATCCATAATGTTTTAGGCCTTTAAAGTAATTGTTATTCTTCATCTGAATTGTCCTCATTACGCTTCATTTCTTCAACTCCCTTTCTTTTTTGTGGCTCACCACTTGGTTTATCTTTAGCAAGTTTTATTGCTTCACTGCTTGATTTGCCTTGAGTAGGCTTTACTGCTTCACTAGTAGTAGCCTTCTTCTTATCTTCTTTTTTACTCTTCGGTGGCTTTCTCTTGCGCCCTATAGTATGGTCATGAAGCTTTTCTAAAAATTTCTTTCTATGAATAATTGCCCTTTGTAATAAATTAATTTCAGAGTCTTTTATAGAATCAAGACCATGTTGCCAATTAAATTTCATCGCATCTTTCAATGTGTAACCTAAAACTGATCCAACATAGCCTTGATAATATCTTAGATATCTATCAGCAACTTTATCCATAGGTTCTGCATCCATATCAAATTTTTTGTAAAGCTTAGAAAGAGCATCTGATGCTTTATATTCAGGTGACGTTATAAATTTTGTTCCTTCAACACCGAATTTAATAAGATTACGTGGTATATTGATGCTTTGTTTCAACACTCCTCCAATACCAGGTATTCTGCCAAGTAAATTAGCAGTTCCACCTGCAAGCTTATTAGGTAGTCCAGTAGTCCAGCGTCCTAAAGGTTCTATAGCCTTGCCCCCCACAAGATCTTGCACTTTATGTTTTCCTTGATCAAGAAGTGCTTTTGCACCCTGAGCTATAGGCGATGCTTCATACATGCTAGATATACTATAAATACTATAACCACCACCACTAATAAGTGTGGCAATTTCTTGCACAACTTTTCTTAGAGAAAACATGAGAAATGAAAGCATAAATAATATTAAAATTTCTCCCATGTCAATTAAGTATCCACGTTTTATGTCTTCAACTCTTTTGTAATCATTTTCACTTCTATAATCTCCACTTTTATATTTTGCTTTACAATCATTTGAATCTTTACATTTTTTGTTTTTGTAATTTTCATCAAGTGTTGTTATGGTACATCCATTTCTTTCTATAATATTCTTCATGAGTAGGGTTATTTTTTCTTTCAGAACCTTAAAATTACTTGACTGCCTATAATCATCTATTGCTTGTTTAATAGCTGTATAATTGCTAGGATGAAATTGTCTTCCCAACTCTTCTTCCAGCTTTATAATAATTGATGAAATATCATGTCTTTCTGACGCATGCGATAATGTATTCACTAAACGTGCTAAATTTTTGGAATTATCAGAACAATTTTTCTCAACAATTAGGTCACTTTCTGTAACATAGTGATCATTATCACCAAAAGGACTAAAAAAAGGAAAGTCGATAAAACGAAAATCTTTTCTCTCATAATCTGGAGGAACAGGTATATATCCTACACCGCTTGTAAATTTTAGTGTACCTCCAGTTCTACTTACATCACCACATTCGGTACCTATATTATAAGTTGAAGCTTCACCGATAGTATAAGGTACAAAAATTTGAGCTGCAGTCCAAGCAGGATATTTCTGATCTATTAGATAAAAAAGCCCTAGAGGCTTTATCTTTATTTCTAAAAACCTATTATAGCATACAGTAAAACCTAGTTGTCTATAAAAGGTATTCATTATGATAAGCGCAAACATTGATAATACTGTAAATATCATTATGGCTTGCAAGCAGAAATTTATACATAGCTTTAACCATTCCTCAAAAAGGCTCTTTAATCTTTCAAACAGAATAGCAATCAGAAATAGCGGCATTATAGCTATAAGAAAAGCTATACCTACAAAACCAGAGAGAAATACTATAAAGGCATACAAACATAATAAAAAGTAAAGAACTATACCTATGAATATCACTGGTATTATAATTAATGGAATTAGTAAACCCCATCCTCCTCCACTGCCAAAAAAGAGTGCTCCAAGCTTTGTCCATACTGAATAAGCAAAGAATCTATTGAACATATCTTCAATAAATTTAAACAATTGACCTTCATTGTTGATTGAATTTGGCAAAGAATTAGTAATTGTATTAATAATTTGTTCTAATCCATCAACGAAGAGTCTTAAAAAATTGTTATAAAAAAATTCCCAGCTATTAGGGGATATAAGCAGAACTACAAGTGCAAATTTCATCATTCTAATAAGCAAATCGTGCATGGTACTTTGCACCATTCCCATAAAATATAGAATTGATGATATAATTACGAACAGAACAAGCACTGATATAACAAAATTATTAAAACTTCCACCTTGTTTAGTTATGCTTTTAAACATCAGTTGTGCAGCACCACTGCCATCCTCAGAAATCAGTAATATCCTTTTTATTTCTTTATAAATTTTGTCAAAGATATTCTCTTCACTATTTGTAACTTTCACTCCACTTAAAAACTCAATAGCATAACCACCCACATTATCTAAATAATATTTATCCAGTATTTTTATATATATTTTCCATCCCGCTTTAAGTTCAAGTGATTTACAATCTTTATCCTTCAACTTATCTCCATTTTTTTCTAATCTAAACACACCATCTCCACCTTCTGCACTAGAATCATATCCCAAATGTATAGTAGGAGACACAGGGTGCCGCATAAGTTCTAAGTTATCATTAGGATCTGGATCGTTCTTTTTTGGTCTATAAAATAACAGATAAGCACCATGACCATTAGTAAACCAACATGGAGCACCTTGTAAACCAGAACTTTTTCCTTCTTGTAAATCTTTACAATTTTTACCAAAACAACTAGTTTCTTTTGACCGATCAATCTTGTAATGATTGCAGATTAGATTAAAGCTAGGAAGTGCATTTTCTTCATTCTTCCCCTCAAATTTTATTCCATATTTTAACTGCTCAAGAGTTTCAAATGTATAATTTTTCTTTGATTCCGCACGATTACCTTGTGACCATGAAGTCCAAGCGCCTTGTGTTTTAATTACTAAAGTATCCCCATTTGTTTCAAAGCCAGTATCCTTCCACCTAATTACCTGATTAGGATGATAGCCAGAATTATATTCTCCCTTATCATCAAAAGGATTTCCATCTTCTGGCATAAATGCCTTGTGATCATCTTTTGAAAAATAAGCACCAACTGTTACAGGTTTTGGCCCAAAATAATCAGCAGATATGCACCTAGGAAATGGCATGCCATCTCCGCAACCAGCTATTAAAATTATAATAGGCAAAAAATTTGTTAGAAAAAATAATGCCCTCTTAAAATACACTTTCATGCTAAATTACTTTTTCTAATAATAATTTCATGCAACTTTACTTCAAAGATCTGTAAAATTTATTATCTATACTAATCTGCTTTGCTACTATCATCACTGTCACTTCTTAAATTTTTATTTCTTTCATCTATATCTGTACTACTATTGGTAGGAATAATTCTTTCACTACTAGCCTCAGTTTTACTACTTTTTTCATTAGTTTTTTCTTTTTGTTTCTTATCAGTTTTATCTTCTGATTTCTTGTCATCTGTATTTTTTGTTTTATCATCTGACTGTTTTTTATTTTGTATTTCCATTATTACCTTATCTGTGTGTGATGACCTTCTTATATTGTTTATCATTTGCTGCGTTCTATCATCAAGACCGACAGTAGATAGTGCAGCTTGCGATGCATAGTGAGCAGCATGACTCACAGCTCCACTCACACCATAACCAGAGCTGAGTATTGCTTGTGCCATAGTTTCTGAAACATTTACAAGCCCGCTCATTGCGTAAGCAATAATGAGATATATGAATGTTTGTACTAGATCTATAGGCAAACCACCAAAATATACACTATTACTTGTTTGTCCACTTCTAATTGCACTTTCTGTTGTAATTCCAGGATTATAACCAAGTGGCAACATTGCTTTTAATAAACACACATCAGCTCCAAAAGCTTTCATGCTAATTAAGCATTGATAACATGCTGTGAAATTAGTAATATTATATAATATAGAGTACATTAATTGATTTAGTATAGAAAGCATTGAAAGCAAAATTATTGGCTGCACTGCAATGTGAGCTAAGGCCTTTATCCATCCATCAAATAACCCTCTAGTTACCTGAAATAAAATAAATACAATAAATAGTGGAGTTAATGAAATTAGGAATGCTCCTACCATAAGAACTATCACATATTTCATTAGTGCACTTAGAATACATTTTAAGAATACAAAAGTAGCAAAAAGTATCGTTAGAAATGCAATAAATCCAAAAGGACCAGCAAGCATCAACGAAAGAAACTTCAACCAAGTGTCTCCCGAAAATAGAACCCCTACTGTTAAATCTAAAAATACAAATCTCGTATTTCCACTTCCTATGTAACCTGAAAAGCTATCAATCAGATAACTACTGCTATCAATGAATAATAGAGATAAATTCTTACCTAAGAAATCCCAACTTTGATTACTAAAAACTACAGCAATAACTGCTATCTTCACTATTCTTATTACTAAATCAAACTTGCTTAGCTGTGCTGTTCCAAGCATATAAGCAATAACAGAAAAGATTATATATAATATTAAGACAGCCCTAACAGTCTGTAGAAGATTTGTTGCATGCTTTTTGTACTTAGACTCAGATTTAAATATTTCTTTAAATTCTGTAAATATTTTATTAATATTCTGTGAAACAAAATTATTTAATCTCTTCTTAAAGAATAAATTCACTGTGTAAGAGTTAGGTCCTTGAGGATCATTTTTTTCTGGTATCAAATCTTCTTTCTTAACATTTCTTACATCAATACCAAAATATATTTCTTTGTATTCACCTTCTGGTATGTTTGTTCCATCCATTACATAGTAATCGTCTCCATTGAATTTTTCTGTTGATAGTTGTATTACTTCTTTTATATCTTGCGATTGCAGATTTTGTGGAGGTGAATCTCCTAAATACATATATAATTTTTCACCATTAATTTTTGTGCATGACCTTGTAACTTTTACATGATACCCACCTCTATTACGGTAAAAATTTTTATTGTCTGCTATGGCTAGCATTACATTACTACCAGGTGTAACTTTATCTACTGTATAATCCTTACTTAGTTCTGAAGAGTATTTTTTAAAATCATCATCAGTTTTTCTAGAGCATTTCATATTATCATTTGCGCCTTTTTTTTTCGGAAGACATTGAAGACCTTTAGAATTATGATTCATCTTATTAGTAGCATCACTATCACCTATTTTGGCAATAAGAGCTTCTGCCCACGAAGCATTGTTTTTTAGATCATTGTTTTCTATATCTACTGCATCACACTTTGGTTCAACACTACAATTTTCTATCCAAGATTCAACTCTTCTGAGATAATGATACGGATTACATGTATTACCATTTTCATACTTTTGATACCTTATTGAAGAAATGCAATGCTCTCTGGCAAGTCCATCATGCCAGATACCTTCTTTGTTGTAACATATTCTTTGAAAATAACAGTTAAGTTCATAAGAACTATACTTTTTTATTTTTTTTCTACCACATTTATCCATCCAAGTATTTAGATCATCTCCTACTGTCCATTTTTTATCACATGACTTATCTAGCCCTCTTTGAAATTTACGTAAATCTGATAACTTGCCAATAGTCCATGGAATTTCTTCTTGTACTTTTATGCTATTGAAATCAAAAGATACTTTATTGTCATAAGGAGTATATCCATTACCTACTAGAATTTGTTGTTTTCGTTCTTCTCCTATTTTACTGCTTTCCAATGAGTTAAAAATTTTTTCTTCTCTCTTATTATCCTTATTACCACAATAAAACTTCCCACCTTTACATAAATCACTAGCTGTAACTTTATTTATGTCATCAGTGTTTTGATTTCTATAACAATTATTATCAAAAGAAAACAATTTTAGATTTTTTGGATTGTCACAATTAATAGTCACCTCTCTTGGCACTAAACTAAAACTTAAAGTGTCACCAGAATTGACCTTTATTCCTGTATCAACATAGCGTCTGTAACTATAAGAATTACTATTTCCAAATCCTTGTGGGCCGCAAACTTCTTGTGCATCGAGCCCATAATTATCTGGTGCATCTTGTATGTTTTTAGCTTTACTATAGTCTGGAACAGAACCATCTGCACAGAATACAGCTGGCACTAGCACTTCTTTAGGATTTGTAGTATCTGCTGGACAGAAATTGATTGATCCATCAACTTTAAATCTTACTTTTTCTCCAGAGTTTATTACCTGCTTAGAATTGGTCCAATAGATTTCTGAGACTTGTTCAATTCCTATTGGGATATCAATGCTTACACTGGTATTTTTTGCTTTTAATCCAGGTTCCACACAATCGATATCACAACTAGTTACTATAAAACATAATATTAATAATAATATCCCCTTGTTTATTATCATGTTCTACCTCTTGGTGGCGGTATAGGAGGTCTTCTTTGCATACTTGAACTTGATGAGCTACTAGGAGAACTTCCACCACCTCTCCGTCCACGACTTTCTTGGTTCATTCCAAAAAAGCCTAATAAATTCTGCTTATACTTTCCTCCAGCAGATTGAGTTGGCATCATCATATGAAATAAAGCATCTGCTATATCATTAGAAGATTTTATTAATGCTTTCATAGAATGGACTAAAATTACAAACGCTATTATAACTCCTATATTTGGAGGAAATTTAGAAGCATAATAAGAGAAAAGACAAAATGAAAATTTAAAAATTTTTAAATCAAAACTAGGCTCTAATATGCAATGTGGGCAAACTTCAAAATTGAACATCGAGTATATAATGTAGTCCATAGCCCGACTTATTAATGCAAAACAAAACAAAAGTATAACTGGATGAATTGCAACTCTTGCAAGGGCAGTTATCCAACTAGTAAAAAGACCTTTTGTATGTTGAAATAATATACAAATAATAAATAAAGGTGCCAAAGCAAGTAACAATGCAATAATAGCTATTGATGTTAAAAGGACAAACAAAGCATTGAATATAGACAATGTAATTGTAATAAAACCCCAAATAACAAAAGCAAAAGCAACGATTCCTAAGGGACCAGAAAATATTAAGGATATCATAAGAAGCCAAGATCGTGCATGAAGAAATCTATTCAAAGGCACGTCAAGAAATGCAAACGTATTGTTATCTATA
>NZ_JAZHPY010000120.1:0-1996 GCF_036711655.1 Wolbachia endosymbiont of Pentidionis agamae
AATCATTTTTATGGAAGTAACTTATAATCCCCTACATTATAAATTAAATGCTATATATTAATCAATAAAAATTTGAAATCTGAAATTAGTCTAATACTTAATTAGTAAGTGTTAATGCATGTTAATAAGAATAGGTACTAGAAAAAGTGATTTAGCAGTTGCTCAAGCTTTGGAGGTAAAACAAGAATTATTTAAGTACAGTACTAATTTTCTGATCAAAATTATAAAAATTACAACTTCTGGAGATAAATATCGTAACGTAAGTCTTACTGAAATAGGAGGTAAAGGGCTTTTTATTAAAGAAATTGAAAATGAATTACTTAATAATAATATCGATATAGCAGTTCATTCACTAAAGGATGTACCTGCGTTCTTTGCAAATGGCTTAACTATTCCATGTGTACTAAAAAGGTCTAGTCCTTACGACATTTTTATTTCATCGAAGTATGGGAGTATAAATTCCTTACCGTATGGTGCCACAGTAGGTACGTCATCAATTAGAAGAAAAATGCAATTATTACATTTGAGACCAGATTTAAATGTATTGCCTTTACGGGGAAATGTAGTAACTAGATTGCAAAACAAGGATTTTGATGGGATTATTTTAGCGGAGGCAGGATTACTCAGACTAGGTAAACATAATTTAATTAAGGAAGTATTGTCCCCAGAAAAAATGCTGAGTGCAGTAGGGCAGGGCACAATCTGTGTTCAGTGTAGAAAAGATGATATAAAGGTCGTGAATATTTTGAAGGAAATTAATGATAGAGAGTCTTTTGTGAGAATAAAAGCCGAGCGCAGTTTTATGAAAACAGTTAATGGTTCATGTTTTACACCTATGGCTGCACTAGCTGAATATGTAGATACAAATGTATTACGTCTTCGTTCCATGCTTGCAAATGGAAATAATCTATATTTTAATGAATGCATTTCTCCTGCAGAGAATGCAGAAGAAATGGGCGTTGATTCAGCACTAAGGTTAAAAATAAATGTTAGTCAGTAGCTTATTATTACCTGAGATACGTGGAGTATATCGTAAGAATACTTTAATGTCTCGAGTAACTTGGCTTGGCACAGGTGGTATAGCTGATCTCATATTTAAGCCATACGATACTGATGACTTGATATATTTTATTAAGAATATTAATTTGCCTATAGATGTAATTGGTGCAACTTCTAATATACTAATTAGAGATGGTGGGATAAAAAATTCAGTAATAAAATTAGGTAAAGAATTTGCATATTTTATATATAAGAATAACACCCTTCGTGTTGGCGGTGCAACTCTACTAAGTCGTCTTGCTTATTTTGCTCTAGAACATGAGATAGGAGGAATGGAATTTCTGGTTGGAATTCCTGGTACTATTGGTGGCGGCGTAGCAATGAATGCCGGTAGTTATGGAAGTAGTATGTCGGATATTTTAAAATCTGTTAAGGCAGTTAACCTAGAAAATGGTGAAATCTGCGTGATATCTAATAACGAAATGGAGTATTTTTATCGTGGGTATAATTTGAAAGGAAAGTGGATTTTTATCGAAGCTGAATTTAAAATAATAAAATCAAAATATCAAACAATCATAAAAACAATAAAAGAAAATATTGGTAAAAAGAAAAAAAGCCAAATAACTGTTGGTAGGACTGCTGGTAGTTTTTTTAAGAATACGACACACCACAAGGCATGGAAACTAATTGATAAATCTGGGTGTAGAGGTTTGAGCATTGGAGGTGCTAAAATTTCTGAAAAACACTGTAATTTCTTATTAAATTATAATAATGCAACTGCATCTGACCTAGAAAATCTTGGTAACGAGGTTCAAAAACGAGTAAAACAAAAATTCAATATTGATCTTGAATGGGAAGTTAAAATTCTTGGAGAATACTAATTTTATTGCTATATTCTATTGTGCACACTTTAGGTTATTAAACATAACCTAAAGTGTATAGTAAATTAACGTCTTGGAAATGAAGTACTAGGTTTGTATAAATCTTCATCAGTTGT
>NZ_JAZHPY010000121.1:0-1944 GCF_036711655.1 Wolbachia endosymbiont of Pentidionis agamae
AGCCCAAAAAAAGCTATCCTTATACTGAAAAACTATTTACTACCAAATAATGTTATACCAGGTCTTAAATTTAATATTGTAAACAGTCATGATCATTTGTTGGAGTTTGATTCGTATACTTCCAAGATTTTTCATCATGATATTGGTATTGTGAGTACATTTCTACGTGGATTATCTAATAGTAATAATTCTGGCGAGTGTGGTTTGAAGTTTTTTCTTGTAAAGTTAAATGACAATGTTATTGGAACATGTGGTATGTATACTAAAGATGATGTGGTTGGATTTTATAGTGATGGCATTATGCCTGAATATAGAAATCAGAGAATAGGAACTCAAATGGTAATAGAGAGGATAAAAATGGCTCAGGCTCTTAAATGCAAGTATGTTGTAGCACATTGTATGCAAGCATCTGTTTCATTATATAAGAGGTTAGGTTTTAGGATGTTAGGTAACATTTATTTATCTAGCCTTTTAACGTAATTTTTATTTACTAGCTTAAATATTATAATGCAAGTTGATTTTAGAATTGTATGTTTTTTTTATACGAAGTGATCCTGGTACTGTCTTTATTATTGTTTTTTACTTCATATTCAAAAGCACAAGTCAGTAATAAGATAAAAGACTTGCAACATCAAAATATCATTATCAGCAATCTAATTGATACCATTGATGACGGATTCTACGTATGGGATGAAAAAAAACGCATAGAAATATTTTCTTCTAGTTTCCTTACTTCTCTTAACACAGTTTTTTATTCGTTTAACGAGTTCGTAAATTTTTTTTGTGAGTCAGAGGATTTAAGCAGGAATTTTTCTGAGGCAAGACAAATAAATAAGTCATTTATTATGAACTTAAAAGCAAAAGATAGTGAAATATATTGTATATGCTATGGGAGAAGTATAATAGATAACTTCAACAATATTATTGGTGCTTTAATATGGGTTCGCAACATCTCGGATCATATGATAAAAATCAATGATTATGAATTAAGAAATGCAAAATATATAGAAGAAATAAAGTGTTACAAAAATATATTTAATGTATTGTCATGCCCAATATGGAAGGAAAATCACCTTAACAAAGTAACATTTTATAATTCGTTTTATGATCAATATATAAAAAATGCACAGAAAATAGAAGTACATAATAGTACCTTAAAAAGGCACAATCCACAATTAACTGGAGAAATCAAACGTGTTCTTACTAGAAATGAATGCAAAACTTATCATTTTATCAAAATTCCACTACCAAGCAAAGAAATAATTATACATGGAGAAGATGTCACTTACACAGAAAGTTTACAAAAAAAAATAGATTATTACCTAATTACACAAAAGAACCTAATCGAATGGTTACATGTTCCTATTGTTATATACGGTAGAAACCAGAAACTCAAATTTTATAATAATGCTTTTACTCAAACTTTTCATGTTGATTTATCTTTTTTAACATCTTATCCAACTTATCATGAAACAATATCTTATCTTTTTGAACATATAAAACTTATCACAAAAGAAGATTTTCTTTTACTTAAAGCACAGGGACATACATTATTTACAACGCTGCTTGAACCTTATAATAAACTATTACATTTAACTAATGGAAAAATATTCAGAGTGCTGATAATGCCTTATGTCCCTAATGGTTTACTTTTCTGCTATGAAGAGTATAAAAAATAGTTTTAGCTTTTCCGAAATTCTCTCGCTCTTTGAGGTATGGACACATATAGCGATGCTATATGTGTAATCCAAGGTTGTAGGCACTGCCTAAAAAGCTGATAAGATGTGATTAATCAAAAAGATTTTCTCAAAGATATAACAAGATATTGAATATATAGGTAAAGAATACTAGAAGCATACATTGAAGATATCAGAAATAGACCTCTTGCATAACTCATATCCAGGTTGTGAATTCCAGCTATCAAATTGAACCTCAAAGCAAAAC
>NZ_JAZHPY010000122.1:0-1799 GCF_036711655.1 Wolbachia endosymbiont of Pentidionis agamae
CCTTTTTTATCCCACTTCATCTACTGTTAAATAAGTATTACAATGACTTAAGAATTATGTGATTTCGTGTTCATCAACATACCTTCTAATTTTCTTCAAATCTTCCCATGCTAGGCGTTTTTGTGCAGGTTGGCGTAGTAGATAAGCAGGATGAAAAATTGCAGTTGTAGTTATTGAGTTAGGTAAATATTGATTGGTATATGAGTAGAATTTCCCGCGCAGACTAGAGATAGTTTTTGTATGATCAAGCAAGCTATAACACGCAATGCCACCTACTAATATTAGAACCTGTGGTAAAACTAATGCAATATGCTTTTCTACAAATGGTTTGCATAAATCAAGTTCCAAATCTGTTGGTTTTCTATTGCCAGGCGGGCGCCAAAATACGGTGTTACTTATATACACTTTAGTGCGATCAAGACCGATTGAATTTAGCATCTTATCGAGTAATGCTCCACTTACACCGCAAAATGGGATGCCCTGTATATCTTCATTTGCTCCTGGAGCTTCACCAATAAGCATAATTTTTGAATTTGAATTTCCATCAGAAAAAACAGTGTTTTTAGCCGTTTTTTTAATTTCGCAACCCTCAAAAGATTCAACTTTACCTCTTAATTCATCTATAGTTATAGAACTGTTTGCTGCTTTTCTCGCTTCAATAATATAATCACTAGGAAGACACATGTTTTCCATTTTCTTTGTAACCTTTTCCTCTAACATACAATCTATACCAATTTCTTGATAAAATTTTAATAACTCTAAGTCTTTATTCTTCATAGATATATTCTATCTTTTTTTCAATTAAAATGGTTTGACTATAACCATAATAACAATTATTACTATCAGTAATGTTACTACTTCATTTAGAATACGTAAATAAACATGTGACTTTTTATTTAAGCCTCTATCAAAATCTTTTTTATATTTTGCAAGTAACATATGTATTATAAGCATCATAAATACAGCAAATGCTTTCACATGAAACCATCCTTCACGATATGCTTCTCTCATTACCATTAATATTATTCCAAGGCCAAGTGAAAAAAGCATCGCAGGATTAATTATGCACTTTAACAATCTTTTTTCCATTACTTTTAGTAAGTTATCATTATCAGATCCTATTTTTGCAGATACATGGTAAACATATAGTCTAGGTAGATACAGCATACCTGCCATCCACATGATAACAGAAATTACGTGTAAAGCTTCAAACCAGTGATAGTAATCCATAGCAGTATTATAATTTCACTACTATAATATCGAAATTAGATTCAAAATTCAAAATTTTTTGATAATATATTGATTTAGCTAGGTAGTTCAAGAAGATGGAAATAGAAAATTTTACTAAAGAGCAAGTTATTACCTTATACAGAAAAATGTTGCTTTTAAGAAGATTTGAAGAAAAGGCAGGTCAATTATATGGAATGGGTTTAATAGGTGGATTCTGTCATCTTTATATAGGGCAGGAAGCAGTTGCTGTTGGAACTTATGCAGCATCAAAATCTGGTGACTCCTTTATTACAAGTTATAGAGATCATGGCTTAATGCTTGCATGTGGATCTGATCCAAAACCTGTTATGGCGGAACTCGTTGGTAAAGAAACTGGATGTTCTAAAGGAAAAGGTGGATCTATGCATATGTTTGATACTGAGAAGAATTTTTTTGATGTGCAGCACCATCACCAAAGTAAGTAAAAACAATATTATCGTTTTCTCTGTATTTATTAGCAAATGCTATTCCTGTTCCAATTGGAACTTGTGCTCCTACTATGCCGTGCCCACCAAAAAAATTCTTCTCAG
>NZ_JAZHPY010000123.1:0-1773 GCF_036711655.1 Wolbachia endosymbiont of Pentidionis agamae
AGTTACTATAAAATAGCCAAATTAGAGCCTCAGCAAAAAATATTTCGCTGATATGGTAAGCAGTGCTTAAGCATTCGCTGTGCCAAATTTCATCGAAATCGGAGAAGGACACTTGGGAACCTTTGGTAGTCAGAGTGACTTATATTATATTTCCAGGTATAACGTTGGTAATCATTAATTTGCTGCTCACTGCTTTAACGTTTATTTCATTTCGAAATACAAAAGCTTTTCGAAAGAAGAAAAACTTAAAGACCAGCAATAAATACGATAACATAAATTAGCAGCTTATATGAGACCAGGTTTAATCAGCGGTTTTGTTCAAATGCTTTACTATTTTGGCCGAAAAACCAACGAGAAGATAATTGGTGATTTAACTTTAATGTTGTCCACGTTAAAAGAAATGTATCTGTTCGTCGCTTTCACGGCAAATAAAGCAACATTTGATTACGTAGAGAATGCCTGGAAATAGAAGACTGATTCCATTAGTAACATAAAACTCCCATCAACTGTTTCGATAAGCTTTGATTTTAAAAATTTGTTTGATAATAAACACCTGGCTATTATTACGTCATACTATTCATCATTAATTATCTTTTGCTGAAATTATCTTTCGCTGAAATTATCTGTAACTTGTAACGTATAATGCTTTGAAGAGCTAGGAAAGTGGCACTATCAAATGAATAATTAATTGTAAGCAATGTCTTGTACTGTCGCTTACAGTCCGCAACAACGTTTGAATAATTTACACTTAATACTTATAAAATTGATTATTATCATCGAACGCTAAGAGCAATTTTTTGTTGTTTACAAAACAGATGAGATTATATTATTTATGTCAGAGATGTTATTCTTATGAACATATATAGTATAGAAATGTGAGTTTTTATTTAATTAGTTGAAAAAAATGTAATGTTATTGAAAATAGTTTTGCAATGATACGACTGATTAATTCTAAATATCATTTGAAACAGTTACGATAAGAAACGAATTACACATAAAGAATATTTCAATAAAGTCGAATTTTAAACGCGACTGTTCCCCTACAAATGTGACATTTCGAAAGACGCTCAACGCAAATTGAACAGCAACAGTGACCGCAGCGAAATGCAACTGATTTCTGTCTGTCTTCACATATTTGACACAATGCAATTGATTCGAGACTCTTAATCCTCTCGTTTAATTGTTTGCTCTCTTCTTTATTAAAGTTGACAACGGATTATATTTGGCAGTAGTAATCACCATCTTTATACACTTTTCGTTTCGAGCCGGCGTTTGCATCTTTTATTCTTTTTATCTCTTTTTCCAACCCACTCTTTTCACGACTTTTGGCTAAAAGTTTGCGACGATTCAAAGCTTTGGTTCGGTTAATATGGTTTTCCATTTTCTTGATTTCTTTTTCCTTTTCGATCACACGCGATTGCAGACTGTTTATGTCGTCGTTTTTTAATTTCAAGCATAGTTCTAAACTGGCATTCGAACCTTTTAATCGTGAAACTTCTCTTTTAAACAATGCTTCAGTTTCGCGCAGTTCGTTGACAATTGACGCTATGCGTGAAGCGAAAGGTGATGTATTTAATGCATTTGTAACCAACGCGTTGTTCACCTCTTCTAACAATTTCTTCAAACTATTTGTTTCATACATTAAAACAGAATTTGAATTACGATTTTTTGATCTGCGATTCAAATAAACTGAAAGCATCGTCTTTGCATTTACAAACTTTTCGTTATCATCAGGAATCAACTGAAACGGAGTTTTGCCATATTTGTTCTTTG
>NZ_JAZHPY010000124.1:0-1523 GCF_036711655.1 Wolbachia endosymbiont of Pentidionis agamae
TGTCACATCTTGTGTGGGAAAGTAATTCGTCGGCGAATTTTGAAGTCAATAAAAATCGAAAATTAGTCGACGATTGCGATCAAAACTGAAACTCGGTTCACACGAAAATCGATTTCAGTCCGGTTCTTTTCCTTAACGCAACCGATTACGCCTTGCATTGAACGAACCTTAAATAACTAAATTTTTGAAAAACATGAATACTCACGTGTCTAAACGAACTTCAATGGACGCGTCGCCGCCGCTACGGATATGCGGTGACGTTCACAATCTGTGTCAACTGTGTCTTAAGTGTGACGCAGTGAAATGGGTATTGGCTTTGATTTCGAGAGGAGTTCGAAGCCGTACTTTTCGATCTCACAAATAGTTGATACAAAATGTATGTTATCGCCTAATAGACGCAATCTTTTTTAATTATCATTTAATAATTAATCTGTCATTTAAGAGCGTCGCACATTAAAACACAATCACAGCGTGTAAAAACAAATTAACTTACATTTCAAGGGTTGACAAATGGGTTGTAAATCCATGTCTTAAGGCTGCAAAAGTGTTCTCTATTTTAAAAGCAGATTTATAAATAAAAAGTCATTGAAATGTAAAACTTAAAAAATTAGCTAAAAACATATATCTCGTTTAAGTTTAAACAAAAGCAAAAATTCGAGTAGATTTGTAAAAAATAATTTTTTTTTCATTTAAAAAATTGTAATGTATAAAAAGCGAAAATATTTATTAAAAAAATCGAAAAGTATTGAAGTTGCCATGAAATAAAAAAAAGTTGCCTTTTATTCAAAGGTTGTGCATGACGAGTTTTACACTGTTTAAAGCTTTAGTTATCTAAGCTAAACTCTAACAGTGTATTTCTGCGAACTCAATGCGTTGATTGTACACCTGCGCGGTTTGCGTTGTTAAGTAATCAGTTTAGCAAATGACGTTAACGACGGTTTCGCTAATTTGGTTTACATTTTGATTACGATTAAATATGTCTTTGTGCGTTGAGTTAATAAATGCTGTGAAAAATAACGACGCAAAAACTGTTCGTACACTCATAGACAACGGCGCTGAATTAAGCGCGTTCGATGGTAACGGTTACCGAGCAATTCACATCGCTTCACAGAACGGCAGCAACGATGTAATCGACTTATTATTGACCAGTGGTGTCTGTGGTGTAAACAACGAAAGCAAGAAATGTGATAGCTTACAACCAACAGAGACACCACTTCACGTGGCGATCAAATACCACAGGTTGTCGACAGTTGAATTTCTGATATCAAAAAATGCAAACGTTAATCGTTTTAATGGTCAAGGCCTGAACGCAATTCATTACGCGTTCGACGCGTTTAAACACTGCTGCGGGAAAGAGAAGAGTGCTGACCGGGAGTGTGGTCTAATTACCCAACTCTCAAAATGTGATGCAATATCCAAAATATTTACGCAACAATCAACGCATTTCAATGAAAACTGTGTTTGGTTTGCTGTGGCCGAATTTTTGATTAGGCGGAAGGCTGAGCAGTCCAGAAGTACAAATA
>NZ_JAZHPY010000125.1:0-1513 GCF_036711655.1 Wolbachia endosymbiont of Pentidionis agamae
TTTATTTTGTTTTTTATACAGTCCGCATTGTTTATATCATCATATTTCTTTTGAAAAAAACCTATCGTATTTTCCAATATGTATCTTAGCCCAATTATAGTACCTCTTGTAATAGATCTTGGATTCACTGTGTTTAGAAAAGCTACCCTACCAGGCGCTGGAAGAGGAATATTTTCAGGAATATTTTCCACTGCCTCATCTAATATCCTACCATTATTACCATTTAACCAATAATCTGCTTTATCTAAATAATGCAAAAACCAAGTTACTTTACCTACATCTTGACAAACTTCTTTATCAATTGCTTCTTCTGTTGCATTAATTAATAAATCACATTCGTATACTACCCTTGTTTTTACAACTTTATCAATTGATCTCAATGCTGAAGAAACACATCCAAATGCAGTTTCATATGAGAAATCTGATTTTGCTTCATCTCTTATTACAATAGCTTGACTTTGATCACCTCCTGCTATCTGCTCATGGTTGCTTGCTGTGTAATATTGTATATGTCTAGCTTCATCTGGAACATGAAACAAATGATGAATGCCATATATAATCTTATTTGTTTCAGCAATTTTCTTTCTGTATTCTTTAGCTTCATTGCATGTTATATCAAATAGATTTTTTAACAGCTCTTTAGTTTGTAATATGCCTACTGCTGATTGATTTTCTTTACCATCTAGAAATTTTCCTTGCTTATCTAACAATTCTTTTTGTTCTTCTAATAACTTTTTTTGTTGTGTAATAATACTTAATGGTAATTTGCAATTTGCAGTTCTTTCTATAGCGAGCATATTATAGGAAATCATTGCATGTATTGCCCAATATTGCCAAAGTTGACAATACTTCGGACCTAAAAGAATTTGCACTAACTTAGCATCACCAGCATCCATTGCTGCATTAACTCTTTTTTCAAATGATTCATATTGACCAAAAAACTTGGCATACCACCTACATACCGCTCATATAAAATTAATAGTTTTGTTTATAGTATATACTATTACAGTAATGTGACAAGTTCTTTTTTAATTATAGTTTATTATCTGTCATATCTTGCTTCCAATGAAATAGAAATTTCCAAAATATATAATAAACGTAAGTAGATTAAATCAACTTCCTAGCCAGAGATACTCAGTAAGTATGTTTCCGATAGATTATGCGATAATTGAGAGATTTTTTTGTTGAGGGGTTTATTTGATATAAAACACCATGTATTTAATATGACAACAGAGAAGAGTTCAGACAAATGGTTTGGTGGAGGTAAGCGGAGTTGAACCGCTGACCTTCTGCGTGCAAAACAGACGCTCTACCAACTAAGCTATACCCCCATAATTATTATAGTTTATTTTCTTATTATAAAAATGCAAGAAAAAGGTATTATCTTTAAATACTCTAACTTGTCAACACATGCGAATTATTAATATAAACACTAATTATTATTTATTAAGGAAAAAGGAGAGAGTTGATATAGAGATAGATAAGTGATGAAATAGTGTATTCTAAAATAGAA
>NZ_JAZHPY010000126.1:0-1468 GCF_036711655.1 Wolbachia endosymbiont of Pentidionis agamae
CCATGCATTACTAAATCACGTATTGAGCTTTTTAAGTTTTTTAAGAAATGCAGAACACAAAGAAAATCAGAAGTAATAATGAGACAAACTAATAAATTATCAGAAGAAGAAAAGTTACTAGTAATTAAGGAAGCACAAAATACTGCTAGAGTTTTTCTTATAGATAAAAACACTACTAATAAAAATACTACACTTGATGCAATATTTGTTAAAATAATAAGAAATCATAAAGATAAAGAGTCTGATATATTTCATCAAATATTTCATTCTGTATTTAATATTGTCTATTTTAAAGATAAGGAATTACATGAAATATTAGCACCTGATGAAATATCAGAGGCATTAGAAGTACTTGAAATACAAAAGCCAGTCACTAAATCTCATTTTAGTGCTGAAGATCTTAGCGATCAAGTAACTAGAAAGAAACAACAGTTATTGAAGTTATTATGTAAAGAAAATAATAAACATCAATCTAGTACAAAGCATGGAGATTTTATTAATGAAAAAATCGTACCAACTAAAACAACAAAATCACCATTAAAAAACATCTTCTCTTCACCACAAACATATTTTACTTTATCTGTCTTGGTGGTAAGTTCGTCTACACTCTGTTTTTCAAATTTACCATTTGGTATGCGCACTTTAGAAAATTTTATTTCGTTAGGAAAGATAGAGCCAATTATTCTAACTATTAATATAGGTTTACCGATACTTATTACACTATGCGTAGCTAACATTATTCATATGGCATATTATGAATATAATGGAAGCAGCAAAGATAAAAGTACCAATGATAGCAATATCAGCGTTGAGCCTTTAAAAGCTAATGGCTCTTCTATTGAATAGAATTGAAATATAGCTATTATATGTATTTGATATTTTACTTAAACTAGGAATAATTTTGATATCTTAAATATAAATTCTCATGCTATATAGAACACATAAGACTTGCTAGCTATGAAGTCTATCTTATTAACAAGACCATTGCTCCATTCACTAGAAACGAGAAGTCGGTTAAGAAAATATGGATATAAAGTGTTCATAGAACCTATGTTCAGAGTGGAATACTTATATCCTGATTTACATCCGTATGAGTTTCATATTATTATTGCTACAAGTAAAAACAGTATAATCGCTTTTAGTAATATGTCAGAAAGAAGGGATATTCCTATTATTACAGTTGGCAATGCAACCATGCAAGCTGCCAGAGATTCAGGTTTTACAGATGTTGTATCAGCAGGTAGCGATATAAACGGTTTAATCTTATTAATAACAACACACTATTCAAAGGAAACAAGATTTTTATATATTAGAGGAGAAGAAATTACGTTTGACCTAAAAAAAAAATTATTAAATGAAGATTTTTGTGTAGAAGAATGTACATTATATAAAACAATTGCAAAAAAAAAATTTACTAATCGTTGCAAAAATCTAATTTCGACAAACATAATGCCATCTATTATGTTTG
>NZ_JAZHPY010000127.1:0-1442 GCF_036711655.1 Wolbachia endosymbiont of Pentidionis agamae
ATATTTCATACCACAAATAATTAAACTATTATGTAGTATGTAAATAAAATATGGACAATTTTTTAACTAATAAAAAGTTATGCTTATCATATAAAAAAATCTATACAAAAAATATATTGATAGAATCAACAAAGAAAAATAAATTCATAGGGGAAAATGAATTAATAAATTTTTTACTAGAAAAGCAAACTGAGATTTCTTCTATATCATTAGTTGGATGTGGTATTAATAATAATATCCTTAAAAAGTTAGTTATAGTTTTAAGTGAGTTACCAAATCTTATATACCTTAATCTAAAAGATAATGAAATTAGTAATATTGCTTCTTTAAGAGACCTAAAACATTTAAGAAGTCTTAGTATTAGAGGAAATTATATCAGTAATATTGAATCTTTAGCTGATCTTGTAGAGCTGAGAAACCTTGACTTAAGAGAAAATAATATTAATAATATTTTACCATTGACAAATCTTGTCCAACTAAAAAAGCTTTATCTAGCATGGAATAAAATTAGTGATCTCACAGCTTTATGGAACCTAAAAAAGCTAGAAATTCTTGATCTTGGAAATAATAAAATTAATTGTTGTACAGAGTTATTGAATTTAGTAAACCTCACAAATTTAGATAGCCTTAATCTGATGAAGAATAAAATCAGTGATATAAATGCTTTAGGACACTTGATAAGTTTAAAAGATCTAAATATAAAGGGAAATAAAATTGACGATATTGCATCTCTAGATAAGTTAAGCAATTTACAAATCCTTGATTTGACTAATAATAAAATTACTAACGTTGAGCATCTAGGGAATCTTATACAACTGGAAGAACTTTATTTAGCACATAATAAAATTAATAATGTTATGCCTTTATGCAAGTTAATAAAGCTAAAAATTGTTGACTTGGAGCTAAATAAGATTAGTAACTCAAACCAACTGGAGTATCTTGAGAAGTTGAAAGAGATTACACTAAATAACATTACTCATCCTGAAGTTTCAAATAATCCGCAGTACTCTCGTAATCCTAGTGATGAAGTAAGTATTTATCTAGGAGATGTATCTATTTCTCAGGTGGAAATGCTAAGTAACAGTCCGAAATATAGATGTATGATTTTGTAAAAATGATAATCTGCAATAGATAAAAATCTTTAGACAAGATAAGAAAGTTAGATCTAACTAAAAACGCTAATTCTGGATTAGAAGAGGATATAAAAGAGATAAAAACTCAGTTAGAAATTAAAGTGAGAATACCAATGGATAAAGATATAACAGAAATTTTTTGTATAGTCGATGATTTTTGTAAAGCTATAAATTTTGCAAACAAACTGTGCTTTTTACCTGAATCACTTAACATTAAACTATTTATGCTACTCCTTTCCGGTTGCCAGTAACATAATCTTCTTCCTGAACCTGATGCATCCCATGCAGAGCTTTTTGATTTATTGAATA
>NZ_JAZHPY010000128.1:0-1402 GCF_036711655.1 Wolbachia endosymbiont of Pentidionis agamae
ACTTAAATTATTCATACGAGGAAATGCCATATCGGGAGCACCTATCATTAAAGGTATAAACCAATTACCAAAACCTCCCATTAAAGCAGGCATGATCATGAAAAATACCATAATCAACGCATGCCCTGTAACTATAACGTTATATAATTGATGATTATTATTTAATATATTAATATGCATCAATTGAGTACGTATTACTAATGATAATAACCCACCAATAACACCAGCTAATATGGAAAAAATAATATATAACGTGCCGATATCTTTATGATTGGTAGAAAAAATCCAACGTCTTATACCTTTTGGAACACTACTCATATTAAATACCCTTATTTTTTTTCTCTATCCACTTATCAAAATCTTCTTTACTCACAGCTTGAATGACAATTGGCATAAAGCCATGACCCTGTCCACAAAGCTCATAACATTGCCCGTAATATGTACCAGCTTTTGTAATATTAAACCATGATTCATTTAATCTACCAGGTACAGCATCAATTTTTATACCAAAAGATGGCACTCCCCAGCTATGTATTACATCGCTTGCTGTTACTTGTAATTTTATATTGGTGTTGATTGGTAAAATAACATTATTGTCAACTGAAAGTAATCTTAAGTCCCCTTTTTCTAAAGCATCATTGGTTTTAATGTAGCTATCGAACGATAATCCATTATAATCTGGGTAATGGTAACTCCAGTACCATTGATGGCCAATAACTTTTAGAATTAAATCAGTTTTTGGAATATTTTCCCTAAACCCTACTAACTTAACGTTCTCAAAAGTTAATACTAATGCTATAATCATAGGAATTACAGTCCAGATAATCTCAAGTGCAGTACTATGGGTTACTTTGCTTATTTTAGAAACTCTATTTTTACGAAAGCGCAGCATCACATAAAGAAGCAAAAGAGCTACAAAAATAAATATTATAGACATTATTAGCATAACAAAAGTATGTGATTTAGCTTGCATTCTCATCAATTCAGTTGCTGGCTCTTGAAGCCCTATCTGCCAAGAATTAGGTTGAGAAGATAAAGAGACATATGAATAAAGTAATAGGAGTACCACTAATATCACCCTAATCATATAAATACTTTCATAAAAAGAAAAGAATTGAAAATTCTATTTTAAATCTCGTTGAAGTATACATTCACGTATTACATGAATCAATAATTATATCACATAACAAACAAATTAATGTCTTTTTAGTATTAATTATATATAATTAAGTATATAAAAATAGAAATCAATATTCTGTTTTAGTGTTTATATTTTTTATGTTTTAATATTAATACTTACAGCTTCATTTAAGAAGTTTTGTAACGTCAAGCAATCATCATATTTTATCTAGTATGCTTGTAGTATTATTAATTATACATGGTAATTTATTAAATAATTTTT
>NZ_JAZHPY010000129.1:0-1396 GCF_036711655.1 Wolbachia endosymbiont of Pentidionis agamae
GAAATCCAAAAAGCCTTCCTTCTCTTTCTTCCTTTCTTAATCCAGAATTAGCGTTATAGAAAGACCAAGCAAAGAAAATTTTCAGGTAAGAAGAAAAAACATACACTAAAAACTCAGTTAATTGTAGAAAAACATAGTAAGAAGATTATGTATACATCATTTTCAAACGCTAGAAAGCACGATTTCGGATATTCAAGGAATCAAAAGTACATATAGACATTAAGATTTTATCAGATATATTGGTCTTAAGAAAATTCATGAAAATATTAAATGCCGCATAGGAAAACAAAAAAGGAGCAGAGAACAAAAGAAATAGAATCAAGAACTTATGAGTAAGAGAGTGATAGTAGAAAACGTGATTGGATTATTGAAAAGGTTCAAAATTATCTAAGATCGGTATCGGAATCGACGAAAACGTTTTGGATTGAGATTTAATTTTGGATTGAGATTTAATTTGATTGCTGGAATTTACAATCTGGAGCTTCTTTTTTGAGTTTCGAAAGAGGTCTAACATCACAAAAAATATAAAACTCAACAACCATCTATAAGGTGAAGTGTTAAATTCCAATCAATTTGAAATTATCGTAAACAGGCTCACCTTCCTGTATTGAGATATACTCTTAGTATCACTTCATCTGTGATGGTGCCAGAACTTACTGCCAAGTATCCATTGTTTTCGTAAACTCGCGAAACCCTACATCAGCAACATTGAGCTTGTTCCATTCAAAAGTTTTACTCACGCTTTTCTGTGGTTTATACGATATAAACATATGATCTACTGCGACCTATATCTAATTTTCCATGGCAATCTGCCTCTCTCTAACTCTAACAGCAATTTGTTCTACCAGCACCCTTGCAGTATTTTGGAATCCATACCATCGTACTTAGAGTGTGCATTGTACCAATAACGTCGCGTACGTATCTCCACCTCAAGGCGAGGGGTTTTTACAATCCCACGATGTGGGCATTAAACCTTCAATCTACTAAAAAAGAAAATATCAAATTGAGCAGAGTAAGACTCAATAGAGAGGTTGTATGCCTTTTTCTTCCTATCGTTTTGCAGATGGCCTCTAGTTCAAAAATTTTCACATTGTATTTAGTCTTATTTTTAGCTATCCTAAGTCTAGGAAGGGTGGCCGAGAGGCTGAAGGCGACGGTTTGCTAAACCGTTATACAGCTATAAACTGTATCGGGGGTTCGAATCCCCCTCCTTCCGCTGTTAGAAGCTTAATATAACTTGGTCAGTTCTAAGACTTATAGCTTGTTTACAAGTATTTTTCATATCATAAGCTTTAAAGACGGAGAATTTCATTGTTTTTAACTTTCCTTTTATATAATTAAGTGGGTTAACACCCTCGCCTTAAGGCGAACACTTTAGTATAATATACTTTAGTAT
>NZ_JAZHPY010000012.1:0-14089 GCF_036711655.1 Wolbachia endosymbiont of Pentidionis agamae
CCTTTTTTATCCCACTTCATCTACTGTTAAATAAGTATTACAATGACTTAAGAATATCTAATTATGCAAATGTTATAATTAGTTATAGAAAAGGAAAAATAGAAGAAGCTGTTGAGCAGCTTGATTCACTAATTAAAGATTCTCATAAAGATCCATATTTATATGAACTAAAAGCACAAGTGCTATATAAAGCAGGACGTTTAAATGAAGCAATAGAAAATTATAAAAAATCAATTGATTATTTACCTTATAATAGTGATCCAGGTTATTTAATAAAACTTGCATTATCTCACACATTATTGCTAAGTAATCGCATAAAAGAAGCAATATCTAATTTAGAAGAAATTTCACACCTAGAAACTAGTGTGTTGTATTATTTAAGTATTGCATACAAACGTGATAAGAACTTACCAATGTTTTATTTTTCTTCAGCAAAAAAAGCTTTTTTTATAGGAAACATTAAGCAATTTAAAAAATACGCAAAACTTGCACTTCTAAGCTTACCTAAAAATAGTGCTTACTCAATGCAAGTAAGTGATTTATTAAATCAAATAGATAATAATTATGGATCAGAAATTTATAATATCAAAAAGTTACACACTTTTTTGGAATTGCTAATATAAGATAGATTTTAAAAATCAAAGAGAGCTAAAGTATCATGTTTTTGGATTTTGAATAGCCTTTAGTTTTACGACTGCATAAATGAACGGCAAAAAGTTATGCTTTCAATTATTTAAGTTTCCAAAAATTGGTAAAATTACTCTATAAGATGCAAAATTATCTGTAAAATTTGGTCACAAATCTTTTATTAATTTCCAGATATGTTTTACCTATCCTGCTTCCACAAGCAAGAATTTATCTTGTTTGCTAGCATATAGCAATCCAACTACGTTGTTTTTTTGAAAATCATGCAGACACCTGAATTTTTGCAATAGCATCTGTATCACCTTTATGATATGCTTTGCTCCTGAGCACTTATATCACAACTTCTCTTTAAAAAAGTGATTATATTCTCACCTATCTAGTTTAGCAATCCATAAAAAAACAGCAAAAATATTGTTAAGCTTTCTTTTCTTTTTTTGTACCTAATACACTTTGTACTTTTGAAATCAATTGATTTAGAGTAAATGGTTTAGGTAAAAAATCAAAATTTTGTAGGTTTATTTCTTCATTTTTCAAAAAAGTATCTTCTGCATATCCTGAAATAAAGATCACATCTATATCTGGCCTCTGAATTAGAGCTTTTTTTGCTATTTCTAATCCACTAAACTCTGGCATTACTACATCTGTAATAATAAGATCTATATGATGGTCCCCATTAATAATTTCTAATGCACTTCTACTAAGAGCTGTTTCTATAACCTTAAAACCTTTTTTTTCTAGCGCTCTAGTAGTAAATACTCTTACTGAATCTTCATCTTCAATCAGTAAGATTGTACTATTAGTTATAAAATCCTTATTATTCCTTGTATAAGATTCAGTCTTATCATCAATAACTTCTACATTGTTGTTTGATATATAAACAGTAGGTAAAAATATGCTAAATTTTGTACCACAATTTACTTTACTAGTAACATATATGTGTCCTTCAGTCTGCTTTATAATTCCATATACTGTTGAGAGTCCAAGTCCTGTTCCAGAAGTAATGTCTTTAGTTGAAAAAAACGGATCAAATATTTTATCAATAACATTGCTATGTATACCGTATCCTGTATCAGACACTTCAATTACGACATAATTTCCATATTCCATTGGTTCTTTATCTGGTGAAAACATATCATCCATGTTAGAATTAAGTGAATTTATTCTAATATTAGAAGTTTTTATTATTAATTCTCCACCTTTTTCCATAGCTGCACTAGCATTTACTACCAAATTTATGATTACTTGTTCTAATTGTCCTTGATCCGCTTTTATCAAACCTAGGTCTTGCTCATAAAAAACAGTAAATTTTATATTTTCTCCTATCAGCCTTTTTATCATCTCAGAAAGATCAGCTATTGTGCTGTTTACATCAATGATTTTTGGTAAAAGTGTCTGCTTTCTAGAAAAAGCTAGAAGTTGTTTGACTAAATTTGAGCCACGATTTGCATTTTGTTGTATCTGAACAATATCAGCAGAAGACGGATCACCAACTGGATGTTGAATTAACAACAAATCACAAAATCCTATGATAGCAGTTAATATATTATTAAAATCGTGAGCTATTCCTCCAGCTAATTGTCCTATAGCTTGCATCTTTTGATAGTGCTCAAGTTTTATTTCTAAGTTTTTATGTTCAGTATTATCAATAAAGTAACAAAATATTATTATGTTTTTACTTTGAATAAACTTATTAAAATATAGTTTAAAATCCTCATCATTATTTAGCTTTACGTTAACTGATAAACTATTGATTTTATCACTTGAGAGATAGTCTTGTATTTCATCATGATATTCTGGTGATACTAAAGAAAATATAGAATTTTCTTTTAATTTACTTAAATTTGTTAATGCAATATTTTTCTTCACAAAAGAACCACTTTTATCGCATTGTGCAATTGCAATGGATGCATTGATAAAACATGGATGAAATTTGTAATCATCTATAGTAGATTTTAGTAAAGTAACTATTCCATAAATGTAGCTTTGGTTATACTTATCATAAAATATAGCTTGACTAATATTTGCCCTGAATGGAGTCCCTTGTTTAGTAATAAATAAAGCCTCAGATTTTGAAGAGTCATTAATCTGATTTTTTAATGTAAAATCAGTTAGAAGAGAGCCTTTTTGAATCTTCTCCAGTTCAAACATCTCTAAAAAGGCTTGATTGACAGATAAGATCATCTTTTTAGTATTCGTAACATATGTTCCTATATTGTGATTCTCTATTAATGTTTTATACACTTGTTCCTTAGTAATCCTTAAAGCTTTTAAAACAAAATATCCTTGTGGTCTTGCAATTGGTGATAAGAATAAGTTATAGGTCTTATTACCATCTATCACTACATTTATGTCATTAGAAGATATATGCGTAGGAAAATTTCTTGATTTATGAACTCCAACATTAAAAGAAATGTATGCATGCGCAGATGAATTAGTGCTCAAAGCATTGTAAAATATTTTCTTATCTTCATCAGTAACATTGCTGACTGAAAGGATCCCACTCAATGTATTATTCTGTAAGTTATTTTTAAACCTTTCATAAAACCTTGCATCTGAGTATATAATACTTTTATCTTTATATATAATGAGACAAAACTCTGTATCGTGATTAAGTGCATTTGCAAATATTGCATTTTGAAATTCTATAGAGTTAATTAAGTGCTTGTCATATTTAGTTCGATAAATTATAAATATTGTAACTAATGCACTAGCAAATAGATTTATCTCAATGTTAATATATTGATTGTATACACTAAAAAAATAGAGTACAGATATAAGTATTGAAGGTAAAAATATAATTATGGTAGCAACAGGTGCAGACAAACCATAATTTCTGAATACAAAATCTACTCTATTCTCTTTTTTACTATCTATATACCTTCGTCTCATTAAGACTAATTTTAATTAAGTCATATTATGAAATCATAAAGCTTCCATAGCTTGAAGCACTTTTTCACCAATTATTGCTGGAGTTTCTGCAATTATTATACCACTGCTTTGCATAGCCTCAAGTTTTGCACTAGCACTTCCACCACTAGAAGAAATAATTGCTCCAGCATGACCCATACGTTTCCCAGGAGGTGCTGTTTGTCCAGCAACAAACCCTACAATTGGTTTTTTAATTTTTTCCCCTTTTATAAGGTGCGATAAATCTTCTTCTTCAGTTCCACCTATCTCACCAATGACTACAATACCATGGGTATCTATATCTTTTAAAAAAAGCTCCATACAATCAACAAATGACATTCCATGAACAGGATCTCCTCCTATACCAATACATGTAGATTGCCCAAGACCAACAGCTGTTGTTTGTGCAACTGTTTCATAAGTTAAAGTTCCAGAACGAGACATAACTCCTATGTGCCCACGTTTATGAATATATCCAGGCATTATCCCTATTTTACATTCTTCAGGAGTAATCACTCCAGGACAATTGGGACCAATAAGTCGACTTTTCGATCCAACGAGTGCACGTTTTACCTTAACCATATCAAGTATTGGTATACCCTCTGTAATACAAACTATTAACTCTATTTCTGCATGTATTGCTTCGAGTATTGCATCTGCAGCAAATTTAGCTGGAACATATATAACAGTAGCATTTGCTTTTGTTTTTTCCTTAGCCTCCATTACAGTGTTGAAAATTGGTAGACCTAAATGAGCTCTTCCTCCTTTTCCTGGAGTTACACCTCCAACCATTCTAGTTCCATAAGAAATTGCTTGTTCAGAATGAAATGTACCTTGTGCACCAGTGAAACCTTGGCATATTAACTTTGTATCCTTATTTACTAAAATAGACATTCCTTATTCCACCTCTTTTACTATTTTTCGTGCAGCCTCACCAAGCTCATCTGCAGTAATGATATTTAGCCCTGATTGCCCTAAAATTTGTTTTCCTTCTTTAAAATTAGTGCCAGATAACCTGACCACTAAAGGGACCTCAATACTAATTTCTTTTGCAGCCTCGACAATGCCATTTGCAATAACATCACAACGCATTATGCCACCAAATATATTAACTAAAATACCTTTTACATTATTGTCAGATAATATGATTTTAAATGCTTCAGTTACAGTTTCCTTGCTCGCTCCTCCTCCTACATCTAAGAAATTTGCTGGCTCTGCCCCATAATATTTAATTATATCCATTGTTGCCATAGCAAGACCTGCACCATTTACCATGCAGCCTATGTTACCATTCATTTTTATATAACTTAACCCGTATTTTGAAGCTTCTATTTCTTCTTTGATCTCTTCATCATAATCACGAAGTTCGACAATTTCTGGATGACGATATAGAGCATTATCATCAAAATTTATTTTAGCATCTAGTGCAACAAAATCTCCAGAATTTGTTTCAACCAGTGGATTAACTTCGACTTGGCTAGCATCTATTGCAAGAAATGCTTCATATATGTTACCTGCAATATTTGTTATTTTTTCTATTTGTTTCGTATTGAGATTAAAATTACTAATAAGCTTGTTTGCATCAAAGCTTGCAAATCCAATAGCAGGATCAATAGCAATTTTTATGAGTTTAGAAGGAAAAACTTTCGCTACTTCTTCAATATCCATTCCACCTTCTGACGAAAATATAAAGACAGGTTGCCCTAATTTTGGGTCAATTATTAAACTTAAATAGAATTCCTTTTTGATTTTTGAACCTTCTTCAATATATATATTTCTTACCTTCTGTCCTTTTGAATCTGTCTGATGAGTGATAAGAGTAGAACCTAACATTTCTTTCACAAACTCTTTTACTTCTTCAACAGATTTGGCAAGCCTTACACCACCTGCTTTCCCTCTACCACCTGCATGAATTTGAGCTTTCACCACAAATACGTCAGACTTTAACTGACCCATCATTGACTCTATTTCCTCTCTTTCTAAGGATTTTATAAGAAACCCTTTTGGCACTGAAACATTGAACTTACGTAAAATTTCCTTTGCTTGATATTCGTGGATATTCATAAACAACTCTATAAACTAAAAAACATAACTTCTAACCCCTTGCCTTGTTTTTTCTTTTTTTAATCTCAGCATTTTTTTTAGCTCTCTCTTCTGATTTTGTCTCATGAAACCTTTTTTTCATTTTGCGTTGCTTCCCCTCTTTTTGCATTTTTTTTTTCAATGCACGTAATGCTTGCTCAACATCATTGTGATAAACCGGTACTTCAATCAAGTTATATACCTCCGTACTTTTAAATTAAACCTATAAGTAAGTTAGTGAATTAATGCTGTCAATCATTTTATAATATCCACATTAATAAATTACTATGTTACTATATTTTTTTTAAATTTCTAATAAAATAAAGGTTAATGATAAAAAAAATTTATAATATTTTCTCTAATTTCCATATTATCTACCATGTTATTAATCCTAACACGAAATTCTGATGAACATTGAAGCCCATTGCTATACCAGCCTATATGTTTGCGTGCTATCTTTATTCCAATGTCTTTCCCATAATACTCAAGAATATTATCATAGTGATCAAGTATTACGTTCAATTTTTCTAGAGAAGATAATTCAAAAATTTCATCTCCCCTAAAAAAACTTATTGCTTGGTTAATTAACCAAGGTTTACCATAAGCACCTCGACCTATCATTACTCCGTCAGCTCCTGACTCTTTTAGAGCATTTTGAATATCATCTAGGGTTTTTATGTCACCATTTACTATAACAGGAATTTTTATTTTTTCTTTTACAGTGCGCACAAATTTCCAATCTGAGTGGCCGTTATAGAGTTGTGCCCTTGTTCTACCGTGTACAGTTATCATCTGTGCTCCTAACTCTTCTGCTATTTTTGCTAAGCGCGGAGCATTGCGGGTTTCATCATTCCATCCAGTACGCATTTTCACTGTAACAGGTACTTTTACTGCTTTAACTACTGCTTCAATTATTTCAGCAGATTTTTTTTCATCACGCATTAGCGCTGACCCTGCATAACCATTTACAACTTTTTTAACTGGGCAACCGAAATTTATGTCTATTATTTTTGCTCCCATATCTTCATTAAGTTTTGCAGCTTCTGCCATGACGTCTGGCTCACACCCAGCAAGTTGCACTGCAGTTAATTCATCAACTTTCGCTTTTTGCAAACTCTGACGAGTTTGTAAAATCATTGCTCTGCTTGCAATCATTTCTGAAACTAATAAACTAGCTCCAAGCTTTTTTACAATACTTCTAAATGGATAATCAGTTACCCCTGACATTGGAGCCAAGATTACTGGAGAATCAATGGTTAAGTTTCCTATTTGTAGTGGGCGTAAGACCTTAGTCATTTAGATTAAATTGCTTTGGCTATACTAGTGAAAGCTGATGCTACAATATTATACATATATGAGCTTCCTTTTTCTATAAAGGAAGGCTGCTCTATCTCCACAACTTCAGCTCTCTCATAATGACCTCCTTCCAAGTGTATTATTTCTTGCTTCTTGTTACCCCACAATTCATCATTTCGTATATAATCTTCATTTAGCATATCTGGATTAGGTCGGAATATTTTGTGGTGCTTAATTCTATTGCGCTTATTATCAATATCTTCAGCATGAAATCCAACTATGATATTAGCCAAAGAGGCTAATATCGAAATCTCCTCAGTGAAAACGTGATAACTAGGGTTTTGTATTGCTTCCAGGTAAGCTTTGTAAAGTTCCTTATTATTAAGAAATGAACTTGTGATAGCTTGGCTATTATATTTTCTCTTATACTGACCACTGCTAATACCAACATTTTTTGCGTATTCTTTCAAGTTATTAAAAACATCATTACGCGATAAGCCATGCATGCTGATAACAACTTTATCTACTAACTCTTGTACTTTACATTCAGCATCTTCAATTTTTTTTCTCGTTTTTTCAGCCAACTTTTTTATTTTATTTGACCTAGCAGTTAAATCCCCTGGCTTATTAAGAAACATGTAAAAAATCTTCTGCATTTGCTCTCTTAAAGGAGCTGGCATACTTATATCACTCAAAGAATTAAATTGGCTTAAAAATTTATGCCACTCTAGTCTCATTTCTTGCGCCTTTTCAGACCTATATAGACCAGAACTATTATCACCAAACACAGCATGAAAAAAGCAATTTCCATCTCCTGCAGTATCATATGATTTGAGACTTGTTGTTTCTGATTCATTTTTTGAATCTAAACTCACACCGCTATCAGAAGAATCACCAGAACCTTTGCGCTTTCTCTTGCTCATAAACACTTCATCACTTTTATCTATTGATCCTACTTTTGAATCCTTTTCTAATGTAATAACACCACTATCTCTATCTAAAGTTTTTGATCTATCTGGACCTTCTTCTGCTAGATTTCTTGATTCTACATTTTTATTAATGTATTTTATACACTCTTTAGCAAGACGATATAAAGGAGCAGCAATTAGAGCAGTAGCAACACCAGAAAGAACTGAAAATGCTATTGTAAAAATTAACATGTAAGCAGAAAAAATTATAAAGGTAGGAAGGCTAAACCCACTAGTTAATAGCAGTACTGTGCCAATAACAGTGTATAACAGAAAACAGCCAAGAGCACCAATGATCGTGCCAACTTTAAAATCATCTTTAAAGTTACCCCAAGCTTTTTTTAAATGATCTTGAAACTTTAACATCATTGTACTCACTATTATTGAAAGTAAGATAAACTTCCTTAAAGCTATTATACACCTAATCTTAGAAATATCAATATTAAAATAAGTATTTAAATAACTATAACTTTACACCATTACAAAATAATTTTTCTTTTAGTACAACTTCTGTATACTACATTATACTTACATATAAAGCAGGTAATAGATGGCTAAACTTATTGTACGTGAAGCTTTGTGCATTGCAATTAGAGAAGAAATGCACAATGACCCTAATGTGTTTATACTTGGTGAAGAAGTTGCAGAATATGAGGGAGCTTATAAGGTAACCAAAGACTTACTGAAAGAGTTTGGAGAGAAAAGGGTAATTGATACTCCTATTACTGAGCATGGCTTTGCTGGTCTTGCTATAGGAGCAGCATTTGCAGGTTTAAAACCTATAGTAGAGTTTATGACCTTCAATTTTTCTATGCAAGCTATGGATCAAATCATTAATTCTGCAGCTAAAACAAATTATATGTCAGGTGGGCAGCTTGGATGTTCTATAGTTTTTCGTGGGCCAAATGGTGCTGCTTCAAGGGTTGCTGCACAGCATTCACAGTGCTTTGCATCTTGGTATTCACATATTCCTGGGCTGAAAGTAATAGCACCTTACTTTGCTTCTGATTGTAGAGGGCTGTTAAAAGCAGCTATTCGTGATCCTAATCCTGTAGTATTTTTAGAAAATGAAATAGCTTATGGGCATGAGCATGATGTATCAGATCATGAATTATCTAATAAGAATTACCTGATGGAAATAGGTAAAGCTGCTGTTGTACGAAAAGGGAAAGATGTAACTATTACAGCTTTTTCATTAAAATTATTAGATGCTTTAGAGGCAGCAGATCTTCTAGTTAATGAAGGTATAGATGCTGAAGTTGTTGATCTTAGAACTTTAAGTCCACTTGATACTGAAACGATTATTTCTTCTATAAAAAAAACTAATAGATTAGTTAGTATAGAAGAGGGATGGCCTTTCGCAGGGATAGGTTCGGAATTATCTGCTCTGATCATGGCGCAAGGATTTGATTACCTTGATGCACCTGTCATGCGCATTACAGCTAAGAACGTACCTCTTCCATATTCTATAGACTTAGAAAAGAAAGCATTGCCACAAGTAGAAGATATAGTTAAAGCTGTGCAGCAGATTTGTCAATAATTTATTCTTCTATGTTGTACACATTTTTTAAGCTTTCTTTTCTTTCTTGTTCTTCAATGCAACACGTAGCTAGTGGGTTTGCTTCGAGTCTACCTATCCCTATCTCTTCCCCTGTTTCAGTACAATAACCGTAAATCCCTAACTCTATTCTTTTCAATGCTTCATTAATTTCTAGATGTTTTTTCCTTCTTCTCTCCATTAATTCTTCATTTTCACTGAATGAAAGATTATCAATATCTGCGCTTGCAACACCTAGTGAAGCACTATCTTTTTGATGCACTTTATACTTTGTCAAGTCGTCAAACATAGACTCTAGCTTTTTCTTGAAATATTCAAGTTGCAATGGATTCATATATTCTTCATCTTCTGAAGGAATGTAATTTACTGGTAATGTTATTCTCATAACTGCTCCATAAAATATCTACACAAATAAAAATCAATCATTATGATTACTAGAGTAAACACTATAATTTATAATAAACATTTAAAACTGTAGTAATGATGAGTATCATAAAAAGAGAAATAAATTTATCAATTCATAAAAACAAAGATTTTATTTACATAATGTGCTTATTTAGCATAATGCTGAATTTTTCACTATTTGTGCTTGACAATACAAATAAAGTAGAGTCTGCTCCAATCTTAACTTGGATATGCACGACATTTGCTCTGCAAGCTTCTATACACAATTTATTCTTTATCGATTACTACAATGGTATTCTAGAGCAGATCTTCATACAATCGCACTCATCTAGGCTTGTAATCACTTGTAAAATCCTTATCCATTGGATACTATTTGGGTTACCTATTTCATTTATTTCATTAATAGTAAATATTGTTATCTTGGAAAGCAATATGCAATACTCATTGATAATGTGTTTATCCTTATTGTTTTATACACTTATTATAATCAGTATTTCAGCTGCTGGATATTCGTTAACAATTAGTAACAATCACTTAACATCTGGAATATCACAGATACTGGTTTTACCAATAATAATGCCTACTTTTATCTATTTTAAATTTTTTGTAGAGTATAAGTTCTTTGATTTTGGTATTATATCAATTACTTTATTAGTATCTGTTGTGTTACTTATTATTAGCATATTTACTACACATATAGCATTGAAATTTGCTATACAAGAAAATTAGGGTAATTAGCTCAGTTGGTAGAGCACTTGCTTGACGTGCAAGGGGTCATTGGTTCAAGTCCAATATTACCCACCATTGAAAATGCATAATATGAATTGAGTTATAAACCTCTATTTTTATAGCATTTCAAAGTTTTCTATTTATAATAAATGGTAATTTTATTTTTATTTATAAAATAAATTAATGAAATTAAGTGTAATTAGAGAAAGGTTTATAAAATTTTTTATTAATCATGGACACAAACAAATTTCTTCTTCTTCCTTAATACCAGATCATGATCCAACACTAATGTTTACAAATTCCGGCATGGTGCAATTTAAAAACATATTTACTGGTCTGCAAAAAGCAAAAATGAAAAGTGCTGTTTCAAGCCAAAAATGTCTCAGAGCGGGTGGTAAACACAATGATTTTGAAAATGTTGGTTATACAACACGTCATCATACATTTTTTGAGATGCTAGGCAATTTTAGTTTTGGTGAATATTTTAAAGAGACTGCAATAGAACTTGCATGGAAGTTCATTACTCAAGAATTACTACTTGATAAAAGTAGATTATCTATAACAGTTTATCATACAGATAACAAAGCATATGAGATATGGCGTAAAGTAAGTGGCTTTTCTGATGATAAAATCATAAAAATTGCAACAGATGATAATTTTTGGAGTATGGGAAATACTGGTCCATGCGGACCGTGTTCTGAAATTTTTTATGACCATGCAAACCTGAACTTACACATGGATGAAAGAGTTGTTGAAATTTGGAATTTGGTGTTTATGGAATTCAGTAGAGATGAGGAAGGTAATCTTTACAAATTACCTAAGCAATGTATTGATACTGGAATGGGTCTCGAAAGGATAAGTGCAGTAACGCAAAACGTTCATGATAATTATGATATTGATCTTTTTTCTGCAATAATAAATAAGTTAAAAGAGTATTGCAAAAATGTAGAAAATAAAGCTGCATATAAAATTATTGCAGATCATTTGCGTGCATCTGCATTTCTTATTGCAGAAGGAATACTTCCAGGAAATGAGGGTAGAAGCTACGTATTGCGTAGATTAATCAGAAGAGCTGCACGTTATATTCATCAACTCGGATATCAAGATTCTCTATTACACCTTATTTTTCCAGTACTCATAGATAGCACAAGTCCAGCTTATATGGGTGATGTCTATCCTGAATTAATTAGAGCTCAAGATTCAATAAAGACAACCTTGAAATTGGAGGAAGTAAATTTTAAAGATACTCTTCTAAAAGGAATTAGTTTGTTGGAAAAATTTATTGCAAATTTACATGCAGGTGATAGTTTTCCTGGAGAATTAGCATTTAAGTTATATGATACTCATGGATTTCCTTTAGATATTACACTTGATATTTTAAAAGAGAAGAAGATCAATTTTGACCAGAAAGGTTTTAGCGATGAAATGAATAAACAAAAAGAAAGAGCACGTGCTAAATGGATTGGATCTGGTGAAAAGGCCATAGAACAAGTGTGGTTTGATTTAACCGATAGATTTAGCAAAACAGAATTTGTTGGTTATGATCTTGATACAATAAGTAATGCAAATGTGTTAGCTATTCTCTCTTCTAATGATGAAATCATACACTCTGCAGAAAAAGGAGATAAGATAACAATCATACTAGATAAAACTTCCTTTTATGCTGAATCAGGTGGACAAGTTGGTGACACTGGAAGTTTAAGTATGGTAAATGGAGATATAATTGCAGTAGATAATACTAATAAAATTAATGATTTCTATTTGCATAGATGCACAGTTAAATCTGGCTCAATCCATACGGGTGATATAGTGACAGCAAGCATTGATAAAGAAAGAAGAAAAAATTTAAAAAGAAACCATTCTTCTACTCATCTCTTGCATTTTGTACTACGAAAGATTCTAGGTAATCATGTAACTCAGAAAGGCTCATTGGTTGCGCCAGACAAACTTAGATTTGATTTTAGTCACAACACTCAAGTTACTGAAGAAGAATTACTTCAAGTAGAAGATACTGTAAATTCTTTAATACGAGAAAATTATTCTGTATTGACAAAAATTCAAAGTATGGATCAAGCAGTAAAAGAAGGAGCTATGGCATTATTTGGTGAGAAGTATGGTGAAAAGGTTAGGGTTGTGAATATTGGAAGTTCGAAAGAACTGTGTGGTGGTACGCATGTAGAGTTCACAGGTGAGATAGGTTTATTTAAGATAGTTACAGAAAGCTCAGTTGCATTTGGAGTAAGAAGGATTGAGGCTTTAACAGGGCAGCACGCAGTTAGCCATATTCAAAATAATGAAATTAATCTGAAAAAAATTGCAGAATCTGTAAAAGTACCAATAAATAATATTCTAGAACGCTTGAATATTTTAAGCCAAGAACGTAAAAAATTAGAAACAAAAATAAAGTTCCTATGCACAAAACTGGTAAATGCAGAGAATATAAAGAGCACTAAAATTGGAGATATAGAATTTTTTAACCATGCTTTCAGAGATATTCCAGCTAACATAATTAGAGAATTTATTTTGAATAAACAAAAGCCAAAAAGCATTATAGTTTTTATAGCAATTGAAGAAGAGAAGGCAGTTCTAATGGTAAAAGTAAGTAGAGATTTGACTGATAGAATAAACGCAAGAAAATTAATATCAAATACAATTGGTAAAAGTGGAGGAAGTGCTGAGCTTGCACAAGTAGGCTGCAATAGTAATGAAGTAGATAATATAATTTCTAATATTACTCTTCAAATTTTAAATAAAAATAAGTAAGCTTTTATCTGTATTAATTACAAAAAATGCGGTAATAAGTAATATAAAAATATTAATTTTTTTTTGTAACACTTAGGCAAAGCTCAAACGCTGCACTAAAAAGACATACGTAAACTCTAAGATTTCTCCTTACCCTATATAGTATAGGGCGAAGGACAAATCAATTAGTAGATATAAATCTTAATACCAAGGATCAGAATAAAATTCATAATGATTATCTATCATCTCATAACTATCGTCCTCTTGTAATTTTACGTCAACTACAAAATGCTTATGGTTCTCTTCATAAAAAGGAGATTTACAAGCACCTAAGTTAAATATTACATCACTAGACATAAATTTTTCATAATCAGAACTTGATGCATTTTCTAATCTGATCGATGTTTTTCCATCAATTTTTTCAACCGTAGCACCTGCATTATTAAGACTTATTGCCCATTGAGGTATATCCATATTAATTTTCACATTTATTTTTCCAGTATCGCCTACTTTTTCTAAAATTCCTAAATTTTCAGCATTTTGATTAACTATTTCAGAAATTGGCACCTTTACTATTTCATCTTCCATGTTTACATAAAACCCTTGTAACCTTACTACTGTCATTTTTACTCCTTTATTTATATAAGTATAATATCATTATAGCATATTTTATCACACCATGCAAGATTATTTATACATATTTAATAATTATACGATGAAATACTAATTTCCTACTGATAGTCTATTTTAGCTAAAT
>NZ_JAZHPY010000130.1:0-1357 GCF_036711655.1 Wolbachia endosymbiont of Pentidionis agamae
GCTATTATCTACCATTCTTCTTAAAAATTCTATACAAAAAATACCATTACGGATATATGCTGATTTAATCAGATACTCCATATCATTTAATTCATTCCAAGAACTACAAACTAATTCTTCACTTACTGTGCTACTATCACTTTCTGTATGTTTTGAGATGCTTATATTATTCATAGCGCTTGTTGCTTCGTTTAAGCTCGCGATATCATCTGAATCATGGCTATTTTCTCCTATTCTTGTGTACTTTGTTACCACCACACCATTTTGTTCATGGTTATCTGATTTCTTTTTATTTTTAGCTTTTTCATTGCTTCCAAAAGTAGTTGTTGGAATAGATTGTTCATTTTCATCTATAGTATTTGATATAGTAGGTATACTTTTATTTTGTTTATCATTCTTCTTTTCTTTAGAATTATTTCCACCCATATCCAGCTCACAGTTAAGTATATATGTTTAGTTAGTGTATATTTGTAAAGATATAGTAAATGTAGGTGTAAAATATTGATCAGACTCATAATCTAAATACTTCTTGTTGACAATGTTATGGAATATAGTGTCTAATTAAATATAGTAATATTTTAACTGACAGATGATTTTTGCTTTTCCAGGACAAGGCTCCCAAGTTGTAGGAATGGGGAAGGACATATATGACAACTTTGCTGTTGCAAAAGAAGTATTCAATGAAGTTGATGATGTTTTAGGTAAAAAATTATCTAATATAATTTTCCATGGTGATCATGAAGAGTTGACCACTACAGAAAATGCACAACCTGCATTGCTTGCAGTTTCAATTGCAATTGTACGTACAATGGAATATATATCTGGTAGGTCAATTTTTTCTACCTGTAAACCAAAATATATATGTGGTCATTCTGTTGGTGAATATACTGCACTATGTGCTGCAGGTGCTTTAACTCTTAACTCTGCAGCTAAGTTATTACAAATACGTGGAAAAGCAATGCAGAAGGCTTCTTTAAAGCATCGAGGCTATATGGTTGCCCTGCTTGGTGCTGAGCTTCAGCAAGTTGAAGACCTTTTAAAACTTGTTCAGCCTTATGGAATATGTGAAATTGCAAATGATAACGGTGGTGGACAGATAGTTGTGAGCGGTACAACTTTAGCTATTGATAAATTGATAGAATCATTAAGTAATTCTAACATAAAAAGATCAATAAAGCTAAAAGTTAGCGGCCCATTTCATTCATCTTTAATGCAGTCTGCGTATGATGAAGTTATAGAGTGTCTAGATCAAATAAAAATTAAGTGTCCTGTAGTGCCTATAATCTCTAACGTAACAGCTAAAGCAGAAACTGAACCTGAAGTTATAAAGGACTTATAATTTGCTGAGATAATAAGT
>NZ_JAZHPY010000131.1:0-1356 GCF_036711655.1 Wolbachia endosymbiont of Pentidionis agamae
TTTGCAAAAACTTCAGCAACAATTGATTTGTTATTTGTTTTACTTTTTGAAAATAATAAATAGAGCATGCAAATAATATTCCAGCTAAACTAATTAACATTGGCAATAACTTGAGAAATAAATTGTCAATTTCATGATGCTCTGCAACTATCAAACTTGATTTCCAAAAAACATTATTATCTATACTTAGAACATTACTTCCCCAAAATCCAGAAAATATTGAACCTATAGCAAGAATAATCAACGGTAAAAGCATGATTTTTGGTGCTTCGCAAACATTAGACTTACATTTTCTTTCACTATGGAATACTAATAAAATCAATCTCCATGAATAAAATGCCGTGAAGAATGCAACTATTAAACCTATTAAAAACGCAAATTTATTTACATCATAAGCATGCTCAAGTATTAAATCCTTTGAGTAAAATCCTGCAAAAGGAAATATGCCACAAAGCGCAAGAAACCCTATCAACATTAATGCATAAGTATAAGGCACTTTTTTCCAACAATTCCCCATCTTCTGAATGTTTTGTTCATGATGCAATGAATAGATTACGTTACCTGCACCAAGAAAAAGTAGTGCTTTAAAGAAGGCATGCGTCATTAGATGAAAAATAGCAATATTATAAGCAGAAAAACCACATGCCATGAACATATAACCTAATTGACTACACGTAGAATAAGCAATTATTTTCTTTATGTCATTTTGAGTGATAGCTACTGTAGCAGCAAAGAAAGCAGTAGCAAGGCCAACTATTGCTATTAAATTTCTTGATATATGTGAAAGTTCAAATAAAGGGGAACATTTAGCTATCAAAAATACACCAGCTGTTACCATGGTTGCTGCATGAATTAATGCTGAAACTGGAGTGGGGCCTTCCATTGCATCTGGAAGCCATACATGTAGTCCCAATTGAGCAGATTTTCCCATGCAACCAATAAAGAGTAATATACATATTATGTGAATTGCATTGAATTCACAGCAAAAAGCTCTTATCTTTTGTGAATCCAACAAATCAGATAGATTAAATACTTCAGTGAATTCTAAAGAATGAAATGTATAGTAAATTAGTAATATTCCTATCAAAAGAAAAAAATCTGCTATTCTATTAACAATAAAAGCTTTTATTGCTGCATTATTTGCAGAATATTTCTGAAACCAGAATCCAATCAAAAGGTAGGAGCACAGACCAACACCTTCCCATCCAAAAAAAAGCTGAAGAAAGTTGTCACTTACAACAAGCACAATCATACAGAAAGTGAATAATGACAGGTATGAAAAAAACCTAGATTTTCCATTATCACTCTTCATGTATCCAATAGAATATAGATGAACTATCAAAGATACAGTTGTAA
>NZ_JAZHPY010000132.1:0-1338 GCF_036711655.1 Wolbachia endosymbiont of Pentidionis agamae
AGACCCTAACTTTTCTGTAGTAGTTGCTTTAATATTCAAGCATTCCTCATCCACCCCTAGCACTTGTGATAGGAGCTTTTTCATTTTTACTTTATAAGGAGATATTTTAGGAACCTCACAAACTATTGTGACATCTATATTTGATATAATATACCCCATCTCTTTTATTTGTCTAGCAGCAAAACTAAGAAAATAGCACGAATCACAATCTTTCCATTCAAGAGAATTAGGAGAAAAATATTCTCCTATATCACCACATCCAAGTGCTCCTAATATAGCATCAACAATTGCATGAATACCAACATCGCCATCAGAGTGAGCTGCTACTTTCATAGTGTGTTCAATTTCTACACCGCAAATTTTTATAAAACACTTACTACTATTTTGAGCTCTTATAAATCTATGTACATCATAACCAGTTCCAACACGAAATTTTTGTTTCTCAAAAAAAAATTTTGCCATCTTCATATCCTCCTCTGTAGTTAACTTAAAATTACTTTTTTCGCCTTGAATGGTTGTAATATATCTTTTATTTGCCAACATTAATGAAGAGTCATCAGTGAATAAAACATTGGCTAATTGATGACATGAGAGCAAATCTGCAAAATAAAAGATCTGGGGAGTCTGCACGGCTCTGATTTCTTCTCTGCAGATAGTAGATTCTATTAATCCACTATCGTTTACTAATGACACAGTATCTTCAACCCTTAATACAGGTACAACGCCAATAGATTTACTATCATAGTTCATAGATCTAACTAATTTATCTATAAGAATGTTTGAAACAAATGGCCTGCAAGCATCATGTATTATGACATAGTCAGGATTCTCCTCTCTTAAACTTTCAAGCCCCAATCTAACTGATTCTTGCCTACTTTTTCCTCCGCAAACTGGTTTTAATAGTTTAGTATCGTGAATTAATAATTCTACTTCACTATAAAAAGCTTCATGGTCTTTATTTATTACGACTTTTACATAAAATTCATTGGTTAAAAATTTTTTAATTGTATGAAATAATACAGGGTTGCCTGATAATTTTACATACTGCTTAGGAAGAATAGTATTACACCTACTTCCTACTCCTGCTGCAACTATTAATGCTATAATTTTGTACTTATCCATCCTTGTAAGAATTCTTTTACTTCATCAATAGATAATCCCGTATATTTAAGTATAGTATTTACATCTACTTCACTTGCAAGCATTGCTTTCGCAACTTCAATTTTCCCTTCAATTTTCCCTCTTTCTTCACCGATTTGAATGCCTTCTTCTCTACCTTTTTTGTTAGCATCGTCGAGTTTTTGAGCGAGGATATTTTCTTCTTTCTGAAGATCTAAA
>NZ_JAZHPY010000133.1:0-1313 GCF_036711655.1 Wolbachia endosymbiont of Pentidionis agamae
TTTTTCCTTATAAAGTTTGTTAACATCCAGTCCACCAGGCTTCTCCACACAAAATTTTAATGTATAGTTTTTACTTTTTACTACTGCAAGATGAAAGTAATGCAAAATGTAAAACTCTGAAGTATTTGGTAGATTGAGATCTTTATAATTTTCTATTAAATATTCAGCTATCTCCGAACACTCATTTTTTAAAGCGTAATTTAATATTTCTTGTTTATTATACTCAGATATATCTTGATTCTTAAATCTTTCTAAGTTATCACGGAATATCATTTCTTGTAAGTATTTACTTAACTCCTTAGGTCTTTTATCCATAGGTTTTGTCTAGTCCTCATTCTAGATTCTGTATTATCACTTGAGAATTTTTTAGGAGAATGAGAACTTTTTCTACTACTTCCTGCACCTCTAAATTCTGTCTTACCAATTGAGAATTTTTCAGGAGTTTGACTACTCCCTGCATCTAAAGAAAATTGTGACTCATTTACCTCTTGAGCTTCATAGCCTTTAGCTTTTAATGCATCTATGATCTTTTTATAATATTCTTTTTTTCCTCTTTGTAGAAATTTTTTTTCTGCTATGTTTTTAGCTTGCTCTGTATTCCCTCTCTTTATTAAATTTAGAGCCATCTTTTCCCATTCTTCATCGGTAGATCGTTTTTCTTCGATATTTTCAATACTTACATTACTTTCTTTTTCTGATTTTATTACTTCCAATAAAGGACGTTTTTTATCTATAATATAGAGATCATTAATAGCGCGAGTAACTCCAATATACAAGCTGTTTATGTAAAACTTATAATTCTCAAAAGTTTTATCTTCCTTATTCTTAAATCTTGAAATATTAATATTTTTTTCATTATATAAATTACGGACTTTATTAATAGTACTTTTAATCTCTTCCTTATCTTTTCCTTGGCATAACATATTCCATATGTCATTGTAAGCTTTATTAGACATAAATTTGTAAAGAATTACGTTCTCAAATTCCAAGCCTTTGGCTTCATGTATATTAAAAATAAGTGGAGTCTTCTTAAACAATTTACGAGCATCTTCTTTACTATTATCATCCAGAACTAAAATAGCCCAATTTATAGAATTAGGTAATTTATTTGCTAATTCTTGTTCTCTATTATTACCAATAAAGCAGACATTACCAATGTTTTCAGTATCACTTTTCATGAAAAATTTTTCCTCTTCTATCATCTTATCTTCTGAAGCAAAACAATAATTCTTAAGATGTAGCACGCGGTTGTCGCATTCAATAACTTGCTTGCTATTACGATAGTTCTCTTCAATGGTATAAAAAACTTCTAG
>NZ_JAZHPY010000134.1:0-1252 GCF_036711655.1 Wolbachia endosymbiont of Pentidionis agamae
GTGGAAATGATTCTTTTATATATCCAAGAGATATGTAAAAGAATAAAACAGAATTTTGTAAGATACCTATGCCTATCATTTTTTTTATTAAACTTTTGTCGTTGGCAGCGATATATAAACCTAATATCATTAGCAACAAAGTAACTACGTAATTATACAACATACTTTTATTTACAACGTAAAGCTTAAAATTATATTATCAATTTACTTTTATTTCAATAATAACCTTGCTATCATCTTTGATAGCAAGGTACAGCTTAGGTATACAATATAAAGATTACATTTTTTGCATCAAAGGACTGAATTATTTCTTGACATAATATTGGATCTACACGATGTATACACCCTAATAATAACGCTGCTTCTACACAGATTCCATCTGTTATTTTTCTTGATCTTGAATCTTCAAATTGAGATAATATATTTTTATTTTTTTCAATCTCAGAAATTAAATCTTTATGAGTAGATGTTTCTGATGGCATTCTGGTTACACGCATAAAACCTCCATTGTTGTTAATTACAATTTAAATTTATATGTTTAGTCAATTACTTTTCACACAAAATCTACGTTTGACTAAATAGTTCTAGTATGCATTTATTTTTTTTAATAATATCTAATGTTTATACATATACAAAAATATGGTGGATGTTGCTATAATTATGGGTAGCAAATCAGATTATGCTACTATGCGTCATGCTGAAGATTTACTAAAAGAGATGGAAATATCGCATATTGTATCAATAATATCTGCGCATAGAACACCGGAAAAGCTCTATACTTTTGCTAGATCAGCAGAAGAAAAAGGATTCAAAGTTATAATAGCTGGCGCAGGAGGAGCAGCTCATTTACCAGGCATGACTGCTTCGCTAACCTGTCTGCCGGTAATAGGTGTTCCTATTTTGAGCCAATGTTTAAATGGCATAGATAGTTTGCTCTCTATAGTTCAAATGCCTAAAGGTATACCAGTTGCAACTATGTCAATAGGTATAAGCGGAGCATATAACGCAGCTCTCAGTGCAGCATCCATTTTATCTATTTCAGATAATAAGATTGCTAGTAGATTAAAGAAATGGCGTGAAGAACAGACAAAAAAAGTAGATCAACAATCTACTATTAATTAATAAACTCTATAAATGGATCTCTGACCTACTCAGGTTTCTCACTTATCCTTGTTGATAATGCTTTAACTATTCCAATTCTAATGCCAATTCCCATTACTGAGAGAGCGTATAGACAATCAAGGAAAAAAGC
>NZ_JAZHPY010000135.1:0-1225 GCF_036711655.1 Wolbachia endosymbiont of Pentidionis agamae
TTAGTTTATAGCGTGGGGTATTATGAGTCTTGTATTTTATTCTCAAGAATTTAATGAAAGTGATTTAGGCGATGATGAAAGTCCTTTAAGAAAAAAATTCGATTTAATTGTTGAAGATTTAAAGGAAAATAAATCTACAAATCTGGGAAAAATAAAGCTTATAAGCGGTATTGGAAATGCTAAATATTTTCGTGCTAAATTAGATAAAGCCAATAGGCTATTGTTTACAAGTGTAAAGCACAATGATGAGAATGCTTTTGTTATTTTGGAAGTAATTTTAAATCATGATTACCAAAAGTCAAAATTTTTACGAAGTAGAGAAAAAATAAAAAATATAGAAATAAAGAATCCATACCTAGCTTCTAGTCCAGAGGAGGTGGAGCTAAAAGATTATCCACAGATTTCTTGGTTAGGCAAATTTATAACTTTTAGCACAACTCAGAAAGAAATAGTTGAAATGGTTGAAGAATGTAAATTTCCTTTAGTTGTTAGTGGAGCTGCTGGCAGTGGGAAAACATCAGTAGCTTTGGAAAGCCTTAAAAAGATGCAAGAAAAGTTTGAAGGAGAAAAAATTCTATACATTACCCAATCTGGAAATCTTATAAGAGAAGCAAAGAAATTATTTGAGTATAAGGATTGCGATAAAATTGATAAAATTACTGGTAAACCCGAAACTTGTATTCCAGAGGAAATTGAGTTCTTATCTCTTCATGAGTTTTTTGAAAAGGTGATAGGAGAAGATGTAAAAGAAAAGAAGCCGATCGATAGAAATACATTTTTTTTATGGTTCAACAATATATGCAAGAAAGAAAAATTTAAAGAGTATAAAAAAGAAGGAGATAAAATATTCGAAGAATTTACAGCTGTGATATCTGGAGAAGGTTTAGGTAGAGAGAAATATAAAGATTTAGGAAGTAGAAAAGCTATATTTTCTCAAGATAAAAGGGATCATATTTATGATCTTTTTGAAGAATACAAGAAATTTATAGAAGAAAATTCAAAATATTATGATTCTAGTCTAGTCGCTTATGAATACGTTGAGAGATTACATGAGGATAAAAAAGTTTATGATGCTGTTGTTATATATGAAGTTCAGGATTTAACTAATAGTATATTAGATTTAATATTAAAAAGTTTAAAAGATGAAAATAAGAGTAATTTTTTATTGTGTGGTGATGTTAATCAAGTGATACATCCTAGTTTTTTCTCTTTATCTAAATTTAAA
>NZ_JAZHPY010000136.1:0-1192 GCF_036711655.1 Wolbachia endosymbiont of Pentidionis agamae
CTGGATGATAAACTTCACATGTTTGAATTGCCGGTATTTCTTCCTTTAGCGTAGCACAAATTGCTTTATGTAAATTATTCCAAAATACTACCATAAAAGATTTTCATTTAAAACATCATTAATAATTCTCTGTTGTTCTATAGCTTCTTTACTGCTCTTATCTTTGAGCGACATTATTGTAATAAGAGCTTTCCATAATGCCCAACCACGTGCTCTAGCCCATGTATCAGAATCCAAGCACAGATTTAATCTGAAAATCTCTCGGCTTTCATTTCTCAAAAACGTCCAAGCAATCACTAAATCACATGCTAGATCCCCCATACCCATACAACCAAAATCAATTATTGCTGTTAAGCATTTTTCTTTTACTATAATATTACTACTTGCAAGATCACCATGGACCCATACTGGACTTCTATCCCATTTTGAACTTATTGCTCTCTCCCAAACAGCTATTGCAGTTTTAGTATCAACACAGCCCTGTAATTCCTTAATGGAAGATCTCGTCTCTACATCATAAATTTTGACATGACCACCACGCCAGTAGTTATGAAGTCCAGCATTAGGGCCTCCTTCAGCATCAATCTTATGTAACTCTTTCAAAAACTGAGCCAATTGAACAGCAATGGTTCGTAGATTGAAGTCGTCTATACTTAGCATATTGGCACTTTTTCCTTCTATCCACCTATATATTGACCAATTCCACGGATAATTCTTTGAAGGTTGTCCCATTGCTAGCGGTTCAGGAATAGACAATGATAAATGTGGCGCTAGCACCTTCAGCAATTTTTGTTCTTTCAAAACTTGTAGAGCATAATTTTCAGCACTTGGCAGTCTTATCAACATTTCTTTACCCAAACGAAAAGTTCTATTGTCTACACCGCAGAATTCAACTGGTCTAATATGTAAATGAGCCCACTTTGGAAATTGCTGTTCAATGAGCTCTGTAACAAGTGGCAAAGTAACTTGACAATTCATAAATTAAATACGTCCAATTCACGGCGGAAATATTTCTCAAACACTTTTTCAGTGTCATAATTAACAAGCTCTTTTATTATTTTTGATGCCTCAGGCTCAAGTGGTAATTTTATTTCTTGTATCGGCAGCGCAGTTCTTCCTTCACGTTTAAAAATACCCTTATATCCTCTTGGCATTGTTGCCATAAATGCTCCCATAAGTTGGTGCTTTCCAA
>NZ_JAZHPY010000137.1:0-1122 GCF_036711655.1 Wolbachia endosymbiont of Pentidionis agamae
TACAATATCAGCAAATACTTTATTTTTGGATATTCTTTTTTGCATTGCAATAGGAGTTGTATCTATGTATGAGATTCCAGTATGTTCTGACCACCCGCATAAGCACTTAATAGCATAGCTAAATGTCACCTCTGGGCTTTAGTGTAACTGGTGTATGAAGGAAAAACTCTGATTTGTAGAAAAATGTTAAGTGATGCAGGTAAAAAGCACAGTTTATTTGCAAAATTTATAGCTTTACAAAAATCATCGACTATACAAAAAATTTCTGTTATATCTTTATCCATTGGTATTCTCACTTTAATTTCTAACTGAGTTTTTATCTCTTTTGTATCCTCTTATAATCTAGGATTAGCGTTAGAAACTTCTAATTTTACGATACTACGTATCAATAATTTTATTACTTTATCACTGTGATGATTTTGAGAATATTGAAAAGATTTAACAACATGACATAAAGGAGTGCCACCATAATAACCCTGAGTATTAATATTAGCTCCTTTTTCTATTAGAAACTCTACAGTTTTTTCATGCCCATTGTAAGCAGCTCAAAATAAAGTAGTGTAACCACTATTATCACGAGCATTTACATTAGCTCTAAAATTTATTAGAAGCACTACAATCTCTATATGCCAATTTTGAGCAGCTAAATGCAAAGAAGTATAATCTCCTTCATCAATAGCATTAATATCAACTTTTCCGACTAATCTCTTAACCTCTGTTAAATTATTGTCTTGAATTGCCTTAAGTATTTTTTTTGAGAATTTTTATTTTTTTCTATAAAGAATTGGATATCCAGTTCAATTTGAATATTTTGTGATTAAAATTCCTGAGATTTTTACTTGATTTTCTATATTATAATGATAATGGCCAAATTGCGGAAGCAATATTTTAGTAGTACGAAACAATATACAGAAGATACAGCTAAAATTGTTTATATACCAGGGATTTATAAAAAGAATTCATCTCAGATAGATTATATTTCTATCTTTCATAGGAATACTTCACATTTCCAAACCCCAGTTATGGATTAAAAATAGACCTCTAGCATAACTGTACTAAAGGTTGTGATCTACTAGAAAATAATATGAGATGGGTAATGGGGTTTGAAAAAATAAGCAGGTT
>NZ_JAZHPY010000138.1:0-956 GCF_036711655.1 Wolbachia endosymbiont of Pentidionis agamae
GAAGATGTAGAAATGAAGTCACGTGGAACATCTGAAACTACAGAGACATAAAATATGTAAAGTATTCAGTATATAGTCACCAAAAATTTTGAATTCTAACACAACGTAGTTTTTCTAGAAGAAAAGAGAGTTAAAATAATTTAGATTTTGAGTGGCCTTTAGTTGGGTTGTCTATGGAATAAATTTTGTACAAAAGTTCTTTCTGTGATGTATTGTAACGCCAAGGTTTTGTATGGCGTTAATGTGTTCCTTAGTTCCGTATCCTTTATTTTGATACCAGTTATACTGTGGAAATTCATCATGTAATTCTTGCATAAGTTCATCTCTGGTAACCTTTGCAATAATTGAAGCTGCTGCAATTGATATGCTTATGTTGTCACCATTTATAATTGACTGCGTTTGCCATTTTACCTTGGGTGGCTGGTTTCCATCTACTAATGCATAATCTATCTCTAAATTTAAATTAATCAAAGCCCTTTTCATTGACAGCTTCGTTGCTTCCAAGATATTATATGCATTTATCTCTTGAATAGATGAAATACCAAGAGCAACTTTTGCATTTAGTGTTATATCATGATAAAGAATTTTGCGCTGTTTTGGTGATAATCTTTTAGAATCTCTAATATTAGATATCGCTATCTCTCTATTATTAAATACTACTGCTGCAGATACTACAGGTCCAGCAAGTGCTCCCCTACCGACTTCATCTACTCCTGCTACTATTCCTGAAAGTTCATTTTCTAATGAAAGATCTGGGTACTTCATATTGCTACTTTATTACAAAATGTCAGAATTTAAAGCTTGAAATACTTAGTATAACAAATAAAATCAGATTTTCTCTGTGATAACATAATATTATATTAATGGACTGGTCATTGATTTTACTATCAATAATAGTATTTGTTTTTCTTCTCTTATCATTTTCTTTTTCAGGTGCAGAGACAAGTTTAATTTCG
>NZ_JAZHPY010000139.1:0-872 GCF_036711655.1 Wolbachia endosymbiont of Pentidionis agamae
AGTTGGTGCAATGCATGTTCTAGCAGGGCGCAAGGCAAAAGTAAATGCTATAGGTGTGGTTGCGCTTGCAGAGAATGCGATAGACGGTAATGCTCAAAGGCCAAGTGACATAGTAACTTCAATGTCTGGGCAAACAATAGAAGTATTAAATACCGATGCGGAAGGAAGATTAATACTTGCAGATGCTCTATGGTATACACAAGATAGATTTGCACCGAGATTTATGATTGATCTTGCAACTTTAACTGGTGCAATTGTTGTTGCACTTGGTAATAATGAGTATGCTGGTCTCTTTTCAAATAATGATGAACTTTCAGAGCATTTGATTTCTGCGGGTAATGATGTAAATGAAAAGTTATGGCGTTTTCCTATGAATGAAACTTATAATAAAATTATAGATTCGCCTATTGCGGATGTACAGAATATTGCTCCTCCAGGTTCAGGTGGGGATAGTATTATGGCTGCACAGTTCCTGCAGCGTTTTGTAAATGAAACTTGCTGGGCACATCTTGATATTGCAGGTGTTGCATGGAACGAGAAGGGTACTGATATCTGCCCAAGAGGAGCTGTGGGCTTTGGAGTAAGGCTGCTTAATAGGCTAGTTGAAAAATATTATGAGTAAAAAAATTACTTTCTAGAGAAAGTATACTGAATTACCTATTTTGCAATCTAATCTTTAAGAAGATTTATAGAGGTCAATTATTTTATTTTCTTCTATTAAGGCATTAGGATGTCTTGTGTAAATAAAAATACAAAATTCTATTGCAATATATTAGTATCTTAAATATAATAAAGTGTATATTAATTATAATGGTATAAGAATTATGATGGATGAGGGTATGTATGGTAAGGTTGTATTTTGCATTGATTCA
>NZ_JAZHPY010000013.1:0-13616 GCF_036711655.1 Wolbachia endosymbiont of Pentidionis agamae
ATAGATTATATCGTTCTGACATTTATGATCCTTTTAGACTTGATCATTCCATCATAAAGATGATAAACTTACTTATCAAAAAAGGTGCTGATATTCAAGTTACAGATGCAAATGGGAGAAGTCTTTTACACTACGCATCTCTTTGGGGAGAGAAAGAATTAGTGAAGATGTTGCTTGGTAATGATCCAAGTAATATCAATCTACCTGATAAAGTGCAGCTCGGTACTCCGTTGGTTCTTGGAATTATAGGTGCTGGTCATAATGCTACTTTAGACAATAAGAATGATTATATAGAAACAGTAAAATTGCTTATTAATAATGGTGCTGGTGTTAATGTTAAAGATCAATTTTCTCAATCTATCTTGCATCTTGCAGCTAAAGGAACGGACACAGAAATAATAATAAAGTTACTTATTGATAATGGTGCTAATTGTAATGCAATAGATAATGCTGGTAAGAAACCATCATATTACGCTAAGGATGAAGAAATACGTAAAATGATTTCTGAATGCGAAACTAAGGAAGAAACTCTAAAAAATCTAATAAAACAAAAAGAAGCAGAACTACACAAGGTAGAAGAAAATTTTAAGAAAGCTAATGAAGAAAAAACAGATGCATTAAAAAAGCTGATTGATCTTACAAAAGAGATGGATAAGTTAAGTAAGAAAGAACCTGCGTTAGAGAAAGTGCTGTCCGATGTAAAAGATGAATTCACTAAATGTAATTTAGGACAAAAACTTGAAAGCATTACTGGTGAACTACAAAAAATCAGTAATGATTTAATAGGACCTGGTTTGCTGCTTTCTCCAGGAAAGACTAGCTTTAAAGACGTAATTAATAAAATACTCACCGATTCTGAATTACTAAAAGATAAAGATATGAAATCAAGCATAATTCATACAGTAAATGACATGCTAGAAATGCTTAAAAAATGCGGTACAGAAGCAGAAGATAAAATTTATGTTATAGGTGACAAGGTAGGTGAAATAAATGAAGCTTTAAAAAGCGGTACTACTGATATGGTTGATCCATGGAGTTTTTAAAAACCGTTTCAATTTTTATACTATTTTAACAATTAAATTTATTATTTTTCGAGGTAATTAATATGGAAAAAACTGACAATCAAAAAACACTAGCTAAAGATATAGCAGGAGCTAAAAAAATGGATAATCAGCAAAATAAACCAATCTTAGAAGATATTGTTTTAACACGACCTATGAATTATGACACAATAAAAACTCAATATGTTAAAGGTGACTTTTTATATTCAGTCTTAAACAAAGATATAATTCCTTTAATAAATACGAAGTTATTAAAATCTTTAAATATTGAATTAAATTCTGATAGGAGTAATTTTGAGATGTTAAATACTAAAGTAGGTGATAATGATAATGGTTTAGTAAAGGATCTCAACGCTTTAACTTCAACAGTTGGAAGTAACAATTCTACTTTAACAGGACAATTAGAAACTTTAAAGTCAACAGTAGGCGATAAGAATGGTGGCTTAGTAAAAAGTTTAGCAGATTTAAAGTCAGCATTTGACTCCGGTGGCACTCCTGAAACTGATCCATGGGCTTTTCTCTAAGTCAAGAGAGCAATAGACCTTCCGGTCTATTGCTCACCCTTCTTTACAAAAACTTTATATGTTTTTTATAAAGATCATTCTCTCAATTTAAAAGTTCATATTCAGCAAAAAAGAAGGCTATTTCTTTGAGCGCATTTTCTGTACTATCTGAGCCGTGTACTCTGTTTTCGCTGATATTTTCTGCAAAATCCCCTCGGATTGTTCCTTTTTCTGCTTGCTGTGGATCAGTAGCGCCCATGATTTTTCTATATTTACTTACAGCATTTTCACCAATTAAAACTTGAACAATAACTGGACCAGAAGTTAAAAACTCAACTAACTCACTGAAAAAAGGCCTATCTTTATGAACTTCATAAAATAATTCAGCTTGCTTTTTTGTTAGCAGTAAAAGCTTCTGTGCAATGATCTTTAGCCCTGAATTCTCAATATAAGAGTTTATTTTGCCTGTAATGTTAAGTTTCAGTGCATCAGGCTTTAGTATTGATAATGTTCTCTCCATAATAACGTTTATACCTTAGATTTTAATTTAATCATAAATTTTAACTTTGTAAACATTACTTTTTATTAGCAATATATAATTTATTATTATATAATTAATTATATAATATAAGAAAAGATTAAAATGTCGTGTTGTAATAGTAGTAACTCTAGTAAAAATCAGACTAGCTTAACAGGTTATAAAAAAATTATAAATAATCTTAAGTCGTCAATTTTTTGTGGGATAAAAGGGTTTCTGACGTTTAATTTAGCTTTTTTAAGTTATTTGGAATATACTATACATGAACACACATTTCAAAAAAGAAACATTCAACAAGGTGAAAATAGGCCAAAAGTTAAAATAGCTATAGCTCAGCTAAATAGTGGTGGCATCGATGAAGTAGAGGAGATAGAAAAAAAACACAACATATATAAATTCTTAAAGAAAGGTGCTGATTTCACAATAAAAAGGAATACTCTTCCATTTCTAGAAATGATGATTATCATTCCTGCTGTTTGCTGCATGTTACCTTCTAGTGTAGGTCTAGTTGGCAGTGCACTTATTTGCATTGCACTAATGACTACCGCATGTTTTATCATCAGAACTTTTGGTTTACGTGAAAAATTTCTAGAAAAAACAACTAAAGATGCAGAGGAAGAAATAAAAAATACTCTAAAGAAAGATGATATTATTTATCCTATTTTTAGTGAGAAGAATAAATATATTAGATATAACTTTCCAGGTAGGAAAGAAACAAGCAGTACTTCTACTCCTTTGAGAACATTTCTAACCTTTCCTATAAGACTTGTTCAAAGCTCTATATTATTACTACTTGCAGTTGTTGAATTTTTAGAAGCAGCACCGAGTTTTTTTGTTGATTTAATGTTTGATAGAAGCTTTAAATCTACAAAAAGTAACTTTAAAAGATCGGGTCATTTACTATATGCTAGTGCAAGAAACATAGTTCCTCTATCAAGATTTGACGAACCTGTAGCTGAGTTGATAGGTGCTCCTGAAGTGGCCTGCTGCGGTGCTTAAGTGAAAAAAGCAGTTGTATTATTTAATCTTGGTGGACCAGATTCACTTGATTCAGTACAGCCTTTTTTATTTAATCTTTTTTATGATAGAAGAATAATCAACTTACCAAACCCTTTTCGTTTTTTATTAGCGAAGTTTATTGCACATATACGTAAAAAATCTGCACTCAAAATATATGAAAAAATCGGAGGTAGATCACCGATTTTAGAAAATACAAAAGTGCAGGCTGCAATGTTAGAACAAATGTTAAATCAAAAAGAAAATAATAGATATAAAGTATTTGTCTGCATGCGTTATTCACATCCTTTCGCTGATGAAACTATAAAAAATGTGAAACAATTTAATCCAGATAAAATAATTTTACTTCCTTTATATCCACAATATTCCACTACAACTACCTTATCTGCTATTCAAAATTGGAATGAGGTTATAAAAAAACATAATGTAAATTATGATACAAAAATAATCTGTTGCTATTATAAGAATAAAAACTTTATAGAAGCTCATGCAGAACTCATTATTAAGTATTATAAGTTAGCTAGCAGAATCAGCAAACCAAGAGTTTTATTTTCTGCTCATAGTTTACCAATAAGCATAGTACAAAAAGGTGATCCTTATGTCATGCAAGTAGAAGAAACAGTAAAATTGATAGTAAAAGCATTGAATATCGAAAGCCTAGATTTTATTATATGCTATCAAAGTAAAATTGGTCCTATAAAGTGGCTAACACCAAGCACTGAAAGCGAGTTATTACGTGCAAAAATTGATAACGTACCAATAGTTTTATCACCTATTACTTTTGTTTCTGAACATTCTGAAACTTTAGTTGAACTAGACATAGAATACAAACAACTTGTAAATGAAAAACATTACTTCCGTGTACCAACATTGAATACCGACCACTTGTTCATAAAATGTTTGTCTGATTTATGCTTGAATAATTTTCAAAACCAATGCATGCATACACACAAAATGTGCTGGTATATGTGTAAAAATCCTCAAGTGCTGTTAGATAAGTAGGCTATTAACCTCAAGATATTATAGTTGTATTCCTATGCACTTTAACATAGTCTATCAACTTATTAATAGTAGTTAACTTTATGCCATGCTGCTTTGCAAATTCAAGCAAACCAGGAAAACGCATCATGGAACCATCTGAGTTCATTATCTCACAACCTACAGCTGTATGACTAAGCCCAACTAACTTTGCTATTTCAACGCTTGCTTCAGTATGGCCATTACGCACTAATACCCCACCTTCATTTGCAATGATAGGAAAAACATGCCCTGGGGTAATAATGTCACTTTGAGTACTTCTTTTATCAATAGCAGTAATGATTGTATGTGTTCTATCATTGGCAGAAACGCCAGTCGTAATTCCATAACGTGCATCAATTGATGTTGTGAACGCTGTGTGAGGAATATGCTTATCATCTACATTACTTTTTTTCATAAAATCGAGGTTAAGCTTCTCCATATGAAATTTTGTCATAGAAAGAAATATGATACCACTACCGTACCTAATCATAAAAGCGATAGCTGAGGCAGTCACTTTTTCTGCTAAAATTATTAAATCACCTTCATTCTCCCTATTTTCATCATCAACCAGGATAAACAACTTACCTAAGTAAGCATCTTCCAATACATCTTCTATAGAAGACACCATGAATGAATCATTATATAGTATATCAGAAATCCTGGACACGACAATATACCTACATTACTTAAACTCAACATTTATTATTTTATATAATTTTTCTCCACTAGGGACTGTAACTTCCACATACTCCCCAACTTTTTTTCCAATTAAAGCGCTCCCCAATGGTGAACTACTGGATATTAGTTTTTTTGAAACATCTACTTCATACTCACCTACAATTTTATAAATATATTCTACTTCATTATCATCACCTATCATGCTTAATGTAACAGTTGCTCCAAACATCACTGTATCACCTGACAGAGCTTTTACATCAATAGGCTCTGCATTATCTAATCTGAATTTTATTTCTGATATACGACTTTCAATGAAACCTAATCTTTCACGAGCTGCATGGTATTCCGCGTTCTCAGATAAATCACCAAGGCTACGTGCACTTGATATAGCTTGTATAACAGTTGACTTTTCTGTTTCTAATTCAGAAAGCTCTAGCTGAAGCTCTGCTCTCATATGTTCGTAACCCTCTTTTGTCATAGGAGACTTGTTTAATAGAGAACAACCACTCATAATAACACCAAATATTAACTATTAAAACGAGTTATGAAACTGCTCGTAATGTAAGAAATCTTATTATTTATATCAGAAGTAATTCCGTTGTGCAAATCTTTTAAAATTTCAGGGCAAGTTACATGCAGATGAAGAATAAAATCTTTCTCAAATTTACTAATATCATTAATCTTAATATTACTTAATTGATTATAAAAATTAGAAAAAACAAACATTAGTACAGTTTGTTCTTCTATCAGCATTGGTGAATTAGGTTTTTGCTTTAATAGCTCTACAAGCAACTTACCCTTATTTAGAGTTAATTGTACATTAGCATCAAGGTCAGAGCTGAACTTTGTGAAATCTTCTAATTCCCTGTATTGCGCTAAACCCAATTTTATTGAACCAGCAACTTGCTTCACAGATTTTAACTGTGCAGTTGACCCAACCCTAGAAACTGATAAACCTATATTAACTGCTGGACGAAACCCTCTATAAAATAATTCAGATTCAAGAAATATTTGCCCATCAGTAATTGAAATAACATTTGTTGGAATATATGCAGAAACATCACCTGCTTGAGTTTCAATAATTGGCAAAGCAGTTAAGGAACCCTGTCCTTTAGCATTAGACATTTTGGCAGCCCTTTCAAGCAACCTGGAATGCACATAGAATACATCACCAGGATATGCTTCACGACCAGGAGAGCGCCTGAGTAGTAAGGACATTTGTCTATATGCAACAGCATGCTTGGATAAATCATCATATATGATTAAACAATGCATGCCATTGTCTCTGAAAAATTCTCCCATTGTACAACCAGAATAGGGAGCTAAAAACTGCATGGGAGCAGAATCTGATGCACCAGCTACAACTACAGTAGTATATTCTAGAGCTCCACTTTCTCTTAATCTATTAACTATTCTTGCAACAGTCGAAGTCTTTTGTCCAATTGCAACATAAATACAAAACACTTGCTGATTTTTTTCTATGTTATCATTAATTCTTTTCTGATTAATAATGGTATCTAATGCAATTGTAGTTTTACCTGTTTGCCTATCACCAATAATTAATTCGCGTTGCCCTCTGCCTATTGGAATGAGAATATCTATAATTTTTATTCCTGTTTGTAATGGCTCATGAACAGACTTACGGTCAATAACACTTGGTGCCCTTGATTCTATAGGCATTGCTTTATCGGCTTTTATCACTCCAAGACCATCTATAGGTTCACCTAAAGGATTCACCACTCTTCCAAGTAATTTATGACCTACAGGAACTTGTACTATATCACCACTACATTTCACTGTATCGCCTTCCTTTATATTGCGATCATTACCTAATATTACTGCCCCTGCTACATCGCGTTCAAGATTAAAAACTATTCCTGCTGTATTATTAGAAAAAATAACTTTCTCACCGAATTTAGCTTTTTCAAGACCATAAATTAACGCTATTCCATCAGCTACAGAAATTACTTCTCCTATATTTTCATATTCTATAGGAAGATCAAAATTCTCAATCTTTTTTGTTATTATACTAACTATTTCAGAAGTGTTTATACTTTTCATTATGAGTTCCTTATTGATGAATTAATTAAAGAATTGAATATATTCTAGAATCTCTACTTTACTATAATCTACTAGCTTATTTAAATAGTTTTTTAAAGATAAGTCTATTACATTAAACCCATATCTAATACTAAAGCCACCAAGTAAAGATTGGTCCACAACGTTTTCTGCTTTTACTATCTCACCTAAACTGCACATAGATTCAGTGATGATTGAAATATCAGATTCTTGTAAAGATACTGCTGATGTTATAATAACTTCTATTTCATTTTTTTCCTTTTTTACCATAAGAAGGAATCTTTCTATTATCCTTTGTAAAAGATGAGAGCGTTTATTTATTAAAATTGTGACAAAAAAGCTTATTAAATTACTGCTTATATAATCCTTAAAACACAGAATGAGTTCTTTTTTTTGTGGAAGTGAGAGAATGGGATTTGCTAAATATAGTAACAAATTATTTTGATTTTTTAAAATGTTTAATACAAAATCTAACTCTTTAGTTATAACATCCAACTTATGCATTGACACATTAAACAGAGCTTTTGCATAATACAAAGTTATATTATCAGATTGAACCCTTTGCATATTTTATCTAATTTCCACTTTCACACCAAGCATTTTTCATATGAATGAAGCCTTTTTTTATAGAAAGAAAACATAAATCATAACTAACTAAATGGTTTTTAAAAGAGATATACTTACCTAAAAAATATTTAGATACATTAACAATAGACTTACGTTGATAGTAAGATATAGGTATATCTATTCCTAATAAACTAGTCTTTACTTCTATAAAAACTAGTTTATTGCCCCTAGACACAATTAAATCAATTTCTCCAAATTTACAAGCATACCTATGCTTTACTATTTTATAACATTTAGTCTTAAAGTAACATAAAACTAATACCTCGCCAAAGTAGCCAATAAAAAAGCGAAAAACAGGAAACATAACTTTTAGGCAACCTTAACAATACCCTTTGTTGAAATATTCCTATCTACTAATTCTATCACTGCAATAGGAGCACAATCACCTTTTCGAAATCCAGATTTTATTATTCTACAATACCCACCATTACGACTCCTATAGCGATCAGATAATATACTTAGCAATTTATCTACAGCAACCCTATCATTATATAAATACGAATACAAAAGCCTCCTACCATGCAAAGAATTTTTATTCTTAGCAATTGTAATTAATTTTTCTACATAAGGCCTAAGCTCCTTAGCTTTTACTACAGTAGTTATAATCTGCTCATGAATAATTAGAGAAATCGACATATTTTTTAACATTGAAGATCTATGAGCAGTACCACGAGATAGCCTTCTTTTTTTTACAGCATGCTTCATATCTCACCCAAGTCATCAGTATAATTTTTTGCTAATTCTTCAATGTTATTAGGTGGCCAATTAGGTATGTACATACCTAATGATAAACCTAAGTTACTTAAAACCGCCTTTATTTCATTGAGAGATTTTCTTCCAAAATTAGGAGTTTTTAACATCTCAGATTCTGCTTTCTGCACTAAATCACCTATATAAACAATACTTTCACTTTTTAGACAATTATGAGACCTAACAGATAACTCCAAATGATCCACCTTCCGTAATAAAATAGGGTCATATGGTAAATCCTTATGCACTGAAGAAGAAACGGAATGATCCTTACTACTTGCATTAAAACTAATAAATGATTGTAACTGCTCTTGCAATATTTTTGCAGCAAATGCAACTGATTCTCTTACAGACATTGTACCATCTGTCTCTACCGACATAACAAGCTTGTCATAATCAGTAACTTGACCTATACGACTATTTTCCACTTTAAACGATACACTTTCAACAGGACTATAAGTAGCATTCACTGGAATAAACCCCTCTAAACCCCTCTCATCAGAAATTTTTAAATTCTTACCCTTAGGTTGAGAAGCAGGCTCATATCCCTTTCCACTTTTAATATATATTTTCATATTAAAGTCTATATCCCTGTCTATTGTACATATTAAAAGATCCTTGTTAATAATAGAACACTCATCATCAACCTCTATCATGCTAGCTAGAACCTTACATGGACCCTTTGCTTTTATATTCAAAGACTTATTAGATATATCATTTAATTTACATTTAAGCATACTGACATTCAATACGATATCTGTTATATCTTCCCTTACTCCTTGAATAGAAGCAAACTCATGCATCACACCATCAATTCTTATACCATAAACTGCAAAGCCTCTAAGGGAGGAAAGCATAATACGCCTTAATGCACTACCCAATGTTAGGGCAAAACCACTTTCCAGTGGCTCTAATACCACTTGACCTTTGTTTGGAGAAGAATCACTTAATACTAACTCTAGTGTATTAGGTTTAGTTAACTTATCCCAGTTATCATGTACAGAACTAACATTATCATCATTACAAAACATAAATAACCTTCTTGAATAATAAAACTTATTATACTCTTCTTTTTTTCCTTAATCTACACCCATTGTGCGGTATAGGAGTCAAATCCTTCATAGCAGTTACAGCTAAACCATAAGCCTGTATTGCTTTCATAACAGGTTCTAATCCAAAACTTGGACCACGTATTACTATAGAAACAACTTTCATGCCATATTTTTCAACTGCAGCCTTGACAACAGATTCTGCAGTCACACTAGCTGCATAGGGCGTAGATTTTTTAGAACCAATAAAGCCATGAACTCCAGCAGAACTCTTCAACAGAGTATATCCTTGAGTATCTGCTATAGTGATAAAGACATTATTAAAAGTTACACGGATATAAATAACACCAGTAACGACTTTTCTTTTCTTCTTGTTAGATACTCCACAATTTGTCACGTTAACCTACCACTTATTTTTTTCCAGCAATAGGAGCACGAGATTTACCCTTGCGAGTTCTAGCATTGGTGCGAGTTCTCTGACCCCTTACAGGTAACCCTTTTCTATGTCTTACTCCCCTATAGCATCCTATATCTATTAAGTACTTTATACGTACAGCTACTTCCTTCCTCAATTCCCCCTCGATAACATAATTCCACCTAATGAAATTACTAAGTTTTTCAACTTCTTTATCTTCCAGATCAGAAACACGCTGATTTTCAGAAATTCCACATGCTTTACAAATTATAACTGCAGTAGAAATACCTATACCATATATATAAGTTAACGCAAAAGGAACAAATTTATTCATTGGGATGTTAACACCTGCAACACGTGCCACTATTGTACTCCTAAATACATTTAATTATAAAAAACATTTTAGTAATATATCATAAATAAATTTGTGGTCAAAGAAATTTGTAAAAATTTTATAACATGTCTCTTGCATAATTAGAATTATAGGCAAAAAGTAAAAGGTATATGCACTTTGAGATTGGAAGAATAAAATAAATAGAGATATTTTATTTGGTGCAGATAATAAAATACAAGTAAGAAAATAAATAGAATTTAATAAAGTGATGAAAATCTTAAAAAATGTGTAATTAAAAAAAAAGATAAAAATATGTAGTGAAAACAATTTACAGAGCAAGCTGGGAAGAAGTATCTTTCGAAAGAAGAATTGAAGTTTATAGGTTTTTGTTGAAAAATATCAATACAGGAGTATCTAGAGTGATAATGTATCTAAGAGCCTGTATTTATTCTCTTAATAAGTAAATAAGTTGGGAGATGATGTATGAGGAAAAAATAAAACCAAGAAAGCTTTGATTTGTGGATATATTTTGTATAGTAAGTTATACATCCTAAAAAGCGGTATTTAATTAATGCTAAAAGCGCATATACAGCTAGAAAGGGTTACAATATATGTAAATTCTGAATCTTACACATAGGATTTACGTAAGATGATGTGACTGCTTGAGGTAATCAAGCGAAATGAATTGCACACCTTCTGCCAAAAAGATGGATTGTTGATAGGTTTTTTCTTGGTTAGAAAAATGCAGGTGATTGTGGAAAAATTGCAAGTAGAAATTCTAGTTGTAAATTAAACAACAGCCTAACATGAATTTTTGCAAATACTTTATTTGCTCACATTCATTTCTGAAAAATACACATTTTTGAATATTCTAAAAATCATGTTTACTGCCATAAAATACTCTGTACATATTTGTTCTATTTTTCATAATTACCTATGCTTAATCAATGCATTTTATCCATTTTGGTACCTAAGTTAGAATTTCCGAGAAGGTTGTTTATTGAGACTACTTTCTTAAATAGCACTCTGATTGATAAGATTTTAGATTTTAATGATTATTGTTAAGCAGTTGTGATCATTGTGGAAATTAATTCTAGCACTATAATGCTCTAATAATAAGAAAGTTAAATAGAAACCTATATTTTTAGCATCTAAATCATCAATATTCCTTTTCGTTAATTTATCCATAAATGATTTACTAAAAGGAGCAAAGCTCAACACCTCTATTTTTAATATATTCTCATTTAAACACTTGTCCAAAACAATAGACATTGTTTTTATTTTAGATATAGAATTTACTATTGTAAGTGTCAGATTAGAAATTACCTTGTTTATCCTTTCAACTAAATCATTTTTCTTAACGAGAAGATGATTAATGTCCCACTTAATCTGAATTTTTTTTTTAATAAATGACTCTCAATATTTAATTTTGTTTTTTCAAAACTAAGATTACTCTCTGAATAAGCATATGCTTGTCTCATAATCCTATGCTTATTTATTAAGTCATTAAAGATTTCTTCAAGCAAAGAAATCACTTCTTTCTGCGTATTATTCTGATCACTTGCCTTGAGTTCTTCAAAACCAAAAATTAACCCACTGATGGAGTTGGCAAAGTCATGAAGTAAATGTTCTGAGAACAGCTCAGTTATTGTAAGTGTATTTTTTGTATCATCATTCATTTTATAACTACATAATTATAGAAGCTTGAAACTACCGTATATTAGTGATGTAATGTAGTCAACAGTAAGAGAATTTCGTTGTATTTTTTATACTTGCGTGTTAATATTATTTTAACCATTCGAAGATAAAGGTAGTTATTAGTAATACTTACTACTAAAGAAAATATGAACATTTATGTTAAATCTGGGGTTAACCTAAACTTATATAACAAGCTAATGAAAAAGGTTAAGCCCGTTATTGAGTCAACTTCAAATAAAGAAGTTATCAGTAAATTAGGGTCATTTGCTGCGCTGTTTGACTTAAGTAATCTCAATAAAAAATATAAAGATCCTATTTTAGTTTCCTCTACTGACGGTGTTGGTACAAAATTATTAATAGCTCAAGAAATTGGTAAACATGAAACTATAGGGATAGATTTAGTTGCTATGTGTATTAATGATATATTAACACAAGGTGCAACTCCCCTTTTCTTCCTTGATTATTTTGCTGCTGGTACTATTAATGAGGAGATCGTATCATCAGTAATTTCTGGTATTGCAGATGGTTGCAAAAAAGCAGGTGTAGCATTAATTGGAGGAGAAACTGCAGAAATGCCTGGAATGTATAGTAAAAAACATTATGACCTAGCAGGTTTTGTAGTTGGTATTGTTGAGAAAGAAAAAATTCTTCCAAAATATGACTCCATGAAAAAAGATGATTACATCTTAGGACTAGAATCAAGTGGTATTCATTCGAACGGGTTTTCATTGGTACGACACATTATTAAAAACTGTAATATAAATTATAATGACTTATCTCCTTGGAGTAATAGATCTTGGGGGGATGTACTTCTTACACCAACAAAGATATATGTTTCTTCTTTATTGCCTATAATGTCCCAAGTAAAAGGAATCGCACATATTACAGGTGGTGGACTAATTGATAATGTACCACGTGTTCTTCCTGAAAACTTAATTCCAGATATAGATATAAATTCATGGAAATGGCCAGAAATATTTGTATGGTTAAAAGAGCATGGCAATATTAGTGAATCAGAAATGACTAAAGTATTTAATTGCGGCATAGGCATAGTACTAATAGTATCTAATGAAAACCTTCAAGCTATAGAAAGTCACTTTGATGCTCTAGGAGAGAAAATTCACATTATAGGTAGATTAAATAACCGATAGCCTGTAGCTCATGCATTTAATAATAAAATCTCAAATATTGCCAATTATGGTTATTAATTTCTAAGAACCTGTCTTAAAAAGATATGAAGAGAGAGTATGTCGAAGTAAGTATAAATAAAGGTGGAAAATGTATCCAAGCAATATAAGTGATAAAGAGTAGAAATTCTGGAGCTGCATGTTTCACAAGGAACAATAGGACGGCCAAGAAAGCACGATATTAGGTCAATGCTATACGATACATGAAGTAGTTGTAAGTAGGAGAATGCTACAAAGATTTTCCTCCATAGAAGACAGTGTATGATCACTATTTTAGTGGCACAATAATTGCAACAGATACACGATGCTTTAGTTAAACAGGTAAGAAAAGTAGTTAATAAAAACGAATGTCGGAATAATCGATCAGTAAAGACTGCTCAAGGGAGTCGAGAGGTTATGACGCCTACAAAAAGATAAAAGGCAGGAAACACCATGTTATCGTAGATACACTTGGTCTACAGAGATGTTCACAGTAGCAAGTATTCCAGATCATAAGGATATTGCGGTAACCTTAAAAATCAATAGATCTCTAGCATAAATTGTACTAAAAGTTGTAATCTACTAGAAAATAATATGAGATTGGTAATGAGGTTTAAAAAAACCAGTTATGGATTACGTTGTAAAGTAAACCTTGGAAATAGAGGGCTTTTGTGACTGCAT
>NZ_JAZHPY010000140.1:0-856 GCF_036711655.1 Wolbachia endosymbiont of Pentidionis agamae
CAACAACACACCAGAGCGCAAATATTTTAAAAAATTGTTTTTTTAACGTCTACCGGTAGACGGCTTGAATCCGCGATATAGCGGCCCAAGGTTCGACTTGTTTTGTAACCATAGGCTTCTGACTACGGTAATTCAATGAATGAGTAAATCAACAATTATTGTGTTACAACAAAACGAGTCGCGTGCAACAATCGAACGAAGAGTTTCTCAGACGTTAATTAAATTTTAGAAAAGAATCACAAATCGAATGGATGGCGAAAAGGGCGATAATTTCAATTTTTACATGAACATTTATTTGGGTGTCTATATCTGGCTTTGGACCTGTTTCTTTACTTACGTGTGTGTTTACGGCGGAAATCCAAGAGAAGAAGAAAATGAATTTTGATTCACATTCAATAATTAATTGTCACACGAATTTATAGCAATTAACAACTGTAATTTTAATGAAACTATCAATACTTTTCAATTCCAAAATCAAACTCATCGGCAATACTCCAAATGTGGCATTTCTTATCCTTTTTCATCAAAACACCGACCAAATGTTCACCACTCAAACGTTTTCCATGTTCGTTATTCTTTCCTTTCCACGAAACAAGACTGTCTTCGAAACCATTTGCGATCACAACAATGAATGGAAGTTCTTTAAAGTGTAGATATGATTGAAGCTCATGTAAAACACATTTCACATCTTTTGGAATAAAAAATCCAGATATTTCATAGCAATTAACAACGGGTAGTGTTTCACAATGTTCAGCTTTAAAGACCAATGAGGTCAGTTCGGTGTCTACTTCTCCTTCGCTACAATTTATGTTACAAAACTGAGCGCCAATCCAATCGAGAAGTTCGAAATCAGGTG
>NZ_JAZHPY010000141.1:0-801 GCF_036711655.1 Wolbachia endosymbiont of Pentidionis agamae
TTAACGGTTTGGAATTTACAGTAAAAGTAACCATTGAGGCTGATAATGGGTACGGAAATAGAAACAGAATTGCTATGGTCATTACTCAGGCTGAACATCAGAAGGATGACTGGACTAGCTAGCACTTAGGCTAATGATGAATGGATTAAGTTGGTAACCATATTCTTTGCATTTATGCCTGACCAATTAAGTGCTTGAATAACATCATCTCGTTTAACATTTAGTCCCAAAGTGCTATCTAGCTTTTCCGAAATTATTTTTTGCATTCTATTGATAATTCTGCGAACCTATTGCTCTGGATCCTCAAGACCTATGCAACTGGCGCAATCCATAATTAGAAAAGCCTCTTGTGTCTCTAAATACTGTAACATCTGCTTAAGAAATACGTTCATAATTGGCTTTTTTCCTTGATTGTCTATCCGCTCTCTCAGTAATGGGAATTGGTACTATAGTATATCTCAATACAGGAAGGTGAGCCTGTCCACGATAATTTCAAATTGATTGGAATTTACCTTATAGGTGATGGTTGTTGAGTAATATTTTTCATTATGTTTTTATCTAATGTAGGTGGTATATTTTTTTGTTTAAGTAAGTAACAGTACAGCTCATTATCACTTAGTTCTATTATTTTTTTGTATTCTATTAACTCGTTTAAAGAGAAATCGCATAAGTAACTTGATGCAAAATTGCTTAATATAACATCCATTTCTTTGCATCCTCTATAACGACTCCTATATAACAACTTTTTTATTAATAGAAGAATATCTAATTGGTATTGTTATAACGTTTGCACCTAAACTT
>NZ_JAZHPY010000142.1:0-757 GCF_036711655.1 Wolbachia endosymbiont of Pentidionis agamae
TTGAGATGTAGAATCAAGTTTCTAGAGATTGAAAACATTGTTTTTGATACAAAATGATTACCGGCTAAAAATTTCACAATTATTATAAGGGAGACGGCGTAATTATTGTAAAAACTATTAAAGTTGTTCAAGTTTAGAAATCATCGATCTATATGCTTTGTTATAGTTGTAATTTTAGTGTTTTACACCATAAATTCATAACAATGTCTAAAAATGTTAAAAGGATTTTGCCAAAAAATTTTGTGTCAATTTACCCGATTTTTGTCTTCCTTTTCTGAAAAGTTTTGTCTCCGAATGTCGTCTCTAATAATTACTAATGTACAAGACATCTTTTCTATACAGTATGATGGTTATTTGAGTATTTTAGAGCCAATATTTTTAATTATAAGGCTGTTACCTATTTTGGGAATATTCGAATTATCGAAACAACTTGTTTGTCGAGAATCACAAATCATTAGTAAAATATTCAAGTTTTTCGATATAATTGGCGGTCGCATATCGTTATTTTGTGTTGTGTTCGTATAAAAAGCTTTGTTTAGTTTTTAAGACATTTCTCGCAAAATGCGTTTCGTGCCAATTTTTAAAAGAATATTTCGATGCTGAAATCTATTGGCGACAAAAAACGGTTAGTGTCGAAGTAAATTTGAACTCGGGAATAAGTTCAAACATTCGTTTGCTATTTTAGCCGAACAAAATGTTTAGCTTCTTTTCACTAAAGTACTTGTTTATGCCCGGAAACAGTGACTCTGTTTTATAC
>NZ_JAZHPY010000143.1:0-742 GCF_036711655.1 Wolbachia endosymbiont of Pentidionis agamae
TAATTACCAGACTGTCTTGAATAAGCTTTGGCGGCGTAAAGTTGAGCACGTTTTTCAAAACCTTTATCTCTTGCAACCTGCATCTCCGCAATATACCTATTTCCATGAGAATTCATGCAGAGAACATCGACGATGCTTTGTTTATCAGAAGCAATTTCTGGGTTCATTATGGTACTTAAAAACTCAACTTCTTGTATTGTATTTTCCCCTTTAAACTCTAAAATATCATTAAGGAAATGAATAAGAATATTTTTATTCTTCTCGGTACCAAAAATTCGTTTAAAGGTTAAATCACACTTTGGATCTAAAAATTTAGAAAAAACCATAGAATAAAATATTTACAATAATGTACTAAAATAGAACTTTTATGATATCATATTATTATTAAAAAATAAACACAGTATGAAATATCTTGTATTTATTCTTTCTATCCTCGTTTCATTACATAGTTATGCATCTACTTGTCCTAATTTAGAAGTGTGCTTCACTCCTGGAGAGGACTGTACTCAGAGAATTGCTGACACATTAAATGAATCCAAAGAGTCGATATTGATACAGGCCTACGAATTTACCTCAGAGCCTATTGTGAATGGGGTGATATCAGCTAAAAAGCGTGGTATAGAAATACTCGATAAAAGTCAGGTAGAACACAAGTACAATGTTTCAATTGTCAAAGAGTTATTAAGTAACGAGATACCTGTATGGATTGACAGTAAGCCTGCTATTGCACATAATAAGGTGA
>NZ_JAZHPY010000144.1:0-732 GCF_036711655.1 Wolbachia endosymbiont of Pentidionis agamae
TATACTTAGGTTCTTCATATTTTATTTACTAAAAACTCTATACCTTCTTTTATTTTGTCTACTCTTTTAAGGAGCATATAATAGTTGAATACGAGAAGCCTATTGAAGATGGACAAGGAATGATATTTACTTATTTGAATTCAATCAATATACATGGGAAATTATTTTTCACTTTTTGCTGATAATTTTGTATCAGCACTGATTATTCCAATATCGCAACCTTTTATATTTAATGTAATGCTATCTTTTAAAGAGAAGTATAGCTTGTTCTTTATATTATTTTTTGGACTCCTTGGTTCATGTTTAGGAGGTATAATAAATTTGTTTATAGGAAGAACTATAGCTTTTACACGCCAATGTTTAAAATCACAAAAACAATACGTATTATCTAAGTTGATGAAAAATACACTTATTCTTGTAGTAGCGCTCTTTTCATGGATTCCAGTTTTTGGAAGTACAGTGCAAGTTGTAGCTGGATATTTAAGATTGAATATATTAATTTTTACGTTATCAACTATTCTTTCTAATCTTTTATACTTATCATATTTAATATCAACTTATTAATAATTTTGGTTTATTATAAAACAAGTAGTTCTATCTACCAGGCAAAACTAAAAGTCCCTTTACCTGTACTTGAAAATAAAAAACTTAAAATAACCAACAATCTTTCAAAATTAATAAATAAAAAGTAATGCATACGAAGCAGCTGCTATAGGTTTTGCATTTACCTAC
>NZ_JAZHPY010000145.1:0-711 GCF_036711655.1 Wolbachia endosymbiont of Pentidionis agamae
ATCTACTAGAAAATAATATGAGATGGGTAATGGGGTTTGAAAAAATAAGCAGGTTGGAAGACAAAGGATTTCGCCGATTAACTGGAGTAAAACTCAAGTAAGAGAGTGACCGAGATTTTGTTAAAGCATAAGCTAAAAAGAAGGTGAAAGGAGGGAAACTATATAATGGAAGGCTGCTTGCTTTTGAGGAAATATTGGACATATTTTCATATTGTGCAAAGCTATGTAGTGAGCGAAAGTACGACCTATATAAAGTCGATTGAAGATATATTGTCTTGATTTTAAGCTGCAAAGTGACATGGAATATAAACATTAATGCAACGAGGAGACTCATGTGGAAAGACCAAAGCAGAAAAGGTTTTATTCAGAAAAAAGAATGGCATAAAAACACAGATTATTATGAAAAAAGAAAGTAAAAAAATTATTTGCACGTCTTTTTTAAACTGTAGAAAGTATGATTTTCGAGTTTTCAAAGAGTCAAAAATTCATATTTTACAGATATAGAGGTTTGTGAAAAATTCATGAAAGCCGCATAGAAAGACGAAAAAGGACTAGAGAAAAAAAGGAAAAGAGCTTGTGAGTCAGAGAGTAGTCGTAAATAATGTTATTATAAAGGTTTAAAATTATAGCAAATAAATACCGAAATAGACGAAAATGTTTTGCTTTGAGGTTCAATTTGATAGCTGGAATTCACAACCTGGATATGAGTTA
>NZ_JAZHPY010000146.1:0-708 GCF_036711655.1 Wolbachia endosymbiont of Pentidionis agamae
CAATCAAATCCACTTCCTATGTGCCATAGACCTGGAATACTAGTAAAAATCACAGCTTAATATGTTTAAACATGTGCAAAGATTATTTGCTGATTGTTTTTTATATTTAGGACATGAGGCTTTATATAAGTCAAATGGTAAAACATACTTAGTACAAATACTAAAACAACAACCAGATAAGTTTTATGAGATTGGTGATGGTCAATTTGTTGGAAAAATGTTGAATTTGAAGGTTAGTGTTTTTGATATATTGCAACCAATGATAGGAGATATTTTTGTTATTGGTGATTGCAGGTATAAAATACACTCACCACCACTTCGAGATAACTCAGGTATGGTTTAGGAAATAAATGCTATGATTATGGATAATTAAAATGCTCACTATTAATAATGATATCAATCAGATTATTAAAGATATTAATGCAACTGAACAGCAAGTACGATTAGCAGCGGTAAGAGCACTGAATAAAACTGCACTCTGGTTAAAGTCACATGCTGCAAAAGAAATCAGTGAAGAAAAACAGATAAAACTAATGATAATGAGGAAAAGGCTGAGAAAGCTAGGGCAAGTACGTTAGAAGTATTAATTAGAGCGAATTTATATGATGCACCATCGCTTGGCAGTATGAGACAAACCAAAAAAGGAGCAAAGGTTGGAAAGCACCAACTTATGGGAGCATTTATGGCAACAATGCCAAGAGGATATAA
>NZ_JAZHPY010000147.1:0-698 GCF_036711655.1 Wolbachia endosymbiont of Pentidionis agamae
ATTATAAAAAACATTGGAATTAAAACTGCTTCGAAGAATATATAAAAACTTATAGTGTTAAGCGAAATAAAGAAACCATTTACGAAAGCCTGAAGCAATAAGAACAGTGCTAGATATGATTTAAGATTTAGGTAATTTTCTTGGCAGTTATAGAGTGCACAAATGAAAAATAAAAAGTTAGAAAGTAAAAGAAAGGAAAGAGATATTCCATCTATTCCTACTTGAATATCTTTAGTTAAGAAACTTACAAATTGAAAACTTGCATCACAATAATTAAACTTTACTGTGATTATAAAATTCAATACCAGAGACAATATAGTAAATACTATAGCGACACACTTGAAATAAAATGACTTATGATCGATTTTCATTAGTGACAAGATAGCTGCACCAATCAAAGGAAATAAAAACGTAGAGAATAACACTATATTATCGCAATGTAACATAAAATATTGTATAGATTGCACCTACTATTAAAGCAGTAAATAAGGTCAGCGCATAATCAAATATATAACCAGTTTGTAATTTTACAGAACTTTTTGAACATTCATTAACTAATTTGATAGCGCCTTTTGGTCCAAATGCATCAATAACCTTAACATCACACCTCCATAGAACTTTAGAGATAAATCTTACTGGCATTACTATAATAAACTCATATATTTCATCAAAGTACCACTTATTTTGCAAAAACTTCA
>NZ_JAZHPY010000148.1:0-697 GCF_036711655.1 Wolbachia endosymbiont of Pentidionis agamae
GAATTAGAGCGTTTGGCTCAGAAAATGAATTAAAGGCTTTAGCTGATGTAATAACAGATCATTTGCAATCTATGCGAAACAAACATGCAATAACGTTAGAACACTTGCGTATTGGGGCACTCAAAGGAATTATTCTGGACGCTGATGGAAGTGAATTACTCAACCTTTACAATGAATTTAGCATTACTCCAAAAGTAGTAAATTTTGCACTAGGAACACAACAACGGATGTGAAACGTAAATGCACGGAAGTACTAGGTCATATTGAAGATAATTTAAGTGGTGAATATATGGAAAGAGTATATGCACTAGTCAGCCCTGAGTTTTTTGATGCTTTAACTTCTCATGCAAAAGTGAAAGAAGCATATGAGAGGTGGCGAAGGAGCAGCGCTACGAAATGATATGAGGTCAGGATTGTAGAATTACATTCGAAGAATATAGAGGGCAAGCAACTGATCTAGATGGCAATTTCAGAAGATTTATTGAGAAAGACGCAGGACATTGTTTTCCAATTGGTACGGCCAGTACTTTTACAACTTATTTTGCTCCAGCAGATTTTAATGAAACCGTAAATACCTTAGAACAACCACTTTATGCAAAACAGGAGCCAAGAAGGTTTGATAGAGGGACAGACTTGCACACACAATCAAATCCACTTCCTATGTGCCATAGACCTGGAATACTAGTAAAAATCACAG
>NZ_JAZHPY010000149.1:0-647 GCF_036711655.1 Wolbachia endosymbiont of Pentidionis agamae
TTTTCGTTATCATCAGGAATCAACTGAAACGGAGTTTTGCCATATTTGTTCTTTGCTGATAGTGAAGCGCGTCCGCACTCAATCAGGTAAACAGCCACTGCAAGATATGCTTTTTCGTCGTTTTTGATAAACGTGATTTTTGACATCAGTTTATTGATTGCTTCGCTGTGCTCAAAATAAGAAGCAGGCGGAGAATGTCCTTTGACAAAGTTTGACAACGCCATGTGTAGTGGAGTGTCCCTTTCATTGTCCATCGCGTTGCAATCTCCACCAAACCTAACGAGGAGTTCAATTGTAGAAAATCTGCATTCAGTAATTGCGTAATGCAATGCAGTTAAGTTATAACCATCTTTGAGATTAACGTCAATTGCTCGAGTGTCCAGCAGTGTTTCAATGCAATCATTGTAACCACGCATAACGGCCAAATGAAGAATCGACTCCTTATTTTTGTCGCAGGTCGAAAGCACTGATCGGCATTTCTCTGCTATTCTACGCAATGCAGATTTGTTAAATGTGAATGAATATTCAACGTAGCTTCTTCCACAGTCATCCTTGATATTCAAATCTGTTTGTGGAGCATTTAAAAGGATTTCGATGATCCTGTGGACGCTTTGGTGGCCAACATTGATTTTGATTGCCAAATGAAG